>CAIXOY010000067.1 GCA_903921135.1 uncultured Gammaproteobacteria bacterium | reverse complement strand
CGAGTGCATCCAGCAGGGTGTTGGGCGCTTCGACCATGAGCGTGTGACCCGATCCCGCCAGAATGCGCGCCTCGCTGCCCGCAAGCGCAGCACGCAGCGCAGTTGTGGCTTTGACCGGCGTCAGCCGGTCCTCCGCGCCCAATACCAGCAGGCTGGGGCATTGCACGGCGGCCGCGCGTTCAAGGCCTTCGGTGTACGCGTTGCATGCCGAGAGATCCGCAAACAGGCTGCCCGGTTTGGAGCGCTCGAAGAGCCGGAGCGTGGCACCGGTCATCCACACGCCCGGGTTGGAGTTGCCACCGAAGGCGTGACGCTTGCTGTAACCGAACTGAGTGAGCATCTCGAAGGCTGCGTGGTCATTCGCCTTTGCAGCGGCAAGCAAGGCATCGGACACCGGCATAGGCACCGCCGTGCCAACCATTGCCAGCGCGCGTGCGCGATCCGGGTAGCGGGAGACCGCATCCAGCGCGACCAGGCTGCCCAGACTGTGCCCGAAAAAAGCGGCCTTGGAGATGCCGATAGCATCGAGCAGGCGGATCACCCAATCCGCCATTGCCGGAACGGAGCCGAGCGCCGTTCCGCCACTGCGACCGTGCGCGGGCAGATCCGGCGCGATGACCGTACGACCGTGGCGGATGAAATGTCTGGCCACCAGCGTCCAGACCGTGTGATCCATGCCTGCGCCGTGGCAGAGGACGATCGCAGGACGCGAAACATCCGGCGCCCGGGCACCGGTATAGCAATAGGCCTGGAACCCGTCGATCTCGATCTTCACTTGGCGCCCTCCCCCGTAGCCTTCGCAGCTGCACGCAGTCCTGCACGCAGATCCTCGATCAGATCCCCGGCGTCTTCGAGGCCGATGGACAGACGGATGGTGCCCTCACCGATGCCAGCGGCAGCCAACGCTGCGGCGTCCATCCGGTGGTGGGTGGTGCTGGCCGGATGGATGACCAGAGAACGCGCATCGCCCACATTCGCGAGATGGGAGAACACATTCAGCGCATCGACAAAAGCGATGCCGGCCTTGCGCCCGCCGCGCAGATCAAAACTGAAGACTGCACCGCAACCTTTGGGCAGCAGTTTCGCCGCGAGCTCCCTGTCCGGGTGACCCTCGAGTTCGGGATAACGCACGGCCGACACCGTCGATTCCCCCGTCAGGAACTGCACCACACGACGCGTGTTGTCGACATGCCTCGCCATGCGCAGTCCGAGTGTTTCGATGCCCTGCAGGACATGGAACGCAGAGGTCGGCGCCATGCAGGCCCCGAAGTCACGCATGCCTTCCTTGCGCGCGCGGACGATGAAAGCAGAAGGCCCGAACTCCTCGCTGAATACCAGCCCGTGAAATCCTGCATAGGGCTCGGTGAGCGTGGGAAATTTGCCGGAGGCCTCCCAGTCGAAGCGGCCACCGTCCACCAAAAGACCGCCGATCACGATGCCGTGCCCGCTCAGGAATTTGGTGGCGGAATGCATCACCAGATCGGCACCGAGCTCCAGCGGTTTCATCAGCCACGGCGTGGTGAAGGTGGCATCGACCAGCAGCGGCAACCCGGCCTCATGGGCGATGGCGGAGATCGCGGGAATGTCCAGCACCTCCAGGTTCGGGTTGCCCAGCGTTTCGCCAAAAACCAGTCGGGTCTCGGGGCGAATGGCAGCGCGGAAGGCCTCGGGATCGCGGGGATCCACAAAAGTGGTCGTGATGCCGAAGCGTGGCAGGGTATAGCCGAGCAGATTGTGTGAGCCGCCGTAGAGCGAACGTGAGGCCACGATGTGCCCGCCCGCGCCCATCAGCGTGACGATGGCAAGGTGCAACGCCGCCTGCCCGCTCGCCGTGGCGATGGCCGCTACCCCGCCCTCGAGCGCGGCGATGCGCTCCTCGAGCACCGCGTTGGTCGGATTGCTGAGCCGCGAATAGACATGCCCGGTTCGCTCGATGTTGAAAAGCGCAGCGGCCTGGTCGGAGTCCGTGAAAACGAAAGAGGCGCTCTGGTAGATCGGCGTGGCGCGAGCGCCTGTCGCCGGATCAGGTTGAGCGCCCGCGTGCAGTGAGAGTGTGTCGAATCCGGGGCCCTGTGGGGCTGCCATGGTGTGTGTCTCCGTTGTCGAATCGTGAATCGGTGGCGGTGTCGCCTCAGAAATCCTCGCCCGCCAGATCCTGCACGGGCTTACCGAAAATGCCGGCACTGGCGGCACTGAGCGCGTTGACCTGCGCGACGCGCGAGTTGGGCAACAGCCTTCGAGCGATGGCACGATTGTGCTCACCCGCGACCCATACCGGGCCCCGCCCGAGGAAGGAAAGCCCCTCCTCCGCCACCTGCTGTGCCGTCATCAGGCCCGGATAACTCGCGAATGAGGGCATGCTTTGCAGCATGCTCGGTGTGCGTGTGGCACCGGCGATCAGGCACATGGCATCGACGCCCGAGGGCTTCAATTCGTGCCAAAGACCCTCTGCGAGGATCAACTCGAAGGACTTGGTGGCGTTGTAGACGGCCGTGTAACTGCCACCCGAGAGCGAGGCCAGCGAAGACAGCAACACGATTCCGCCGCGCCCCCGCTCCCGCATCAGTCCACCGAAATGGTGCGATAGCGACAAGGGCCCGATGCAGTTCAGAGCAACAAGGCCAAGTGATGCGCCCAGCGGCTTGTCGAGCACATGCGCCGCGCCGTGCGTGGCACCTGCGTTGTAGACGAGCAGCCCGATCTCGAGGTCGGAAGTGCCCGCGGCCACCTGTGAAAGGATGTCCGTTGCAGTGAGATCGGCGGTCAGGCAGCGCGTGGAGATGCCGTGCTCTCCTTCGAGATCTGCCGCAAGCCCCGCCAGCAGCTGCGCGCGACGCGCAAGCAGCACGAGGTTGAGGCCAGCGGCAGCAAGTGCGCGCGCAAAGGCTTCGCCGATGCCATCGGAGGCCCCGGCCACCAGAGCCCAGGGGCCATAGCGCTCCCGCAGAGAGGGGCTCATGGTTTCTCCCCTTTCTTGCGGCGGGGAAGGATGTCCATCAATTTGCAGATTATCGAGAGCATGACCTCGTCAGCGCCGCCACCAATGGACGCAAGACGCGTGTCCCGCCAGGCGCGCGAAACCGGGTTGTCCCACATGAAGCCCATCCCGCCCCAGTACTGCAGACAGGCGTCTGTGACCTCCCGTGAGAGCCTCCCGATTTTCAGCTTGGCCATAGAGGCTTTGAGGGTCACGTCCTCGCCGTGGATATATGCCTCCACCGCGCCATAGCAGAGTGCACGCAGCGCTTCGATCTCGGTCTGCAGCTCCGCGAGGCGGAAGTGCACCACCTGGTTGTCGAGGATCGACTGGCCGAAAGCCTGCCGTGATCGCGTGTACTCGATCGTCTGGCTGACGCAGGCCTCGAGGCTTTTTATGCCGGAAATCGCAGCGAAAATGCGCTCTTCCTGAAACTGCAGCATCTGGTAGACGAAGCCGGAACCCTCGTCGCCGATGCGGTGGCGCTGCGGTACGCGCACGCCATCGAGGAACACCTGCGCAGTGTCGGAGGAGCGCATGCCGAGTTTGTCGAGGCGGGGGGAGAACGATACGCCCGGCGTTCGCGTCGGAACGATGATCAGCGATTTGTTGAAGTGCGCCTTGCCGTCGCTCGTGTTGGCGAGCAGACAGAGGAAATCCGCTTGCGTGGAGTTGGTGATCCACATCTTGCTGCCGTCGATCACGTAGTCATCGCCGTCCTTGCGTGCGGCCGTACGGATGGCTGCCACATCGGAGCCGGCACCGGGCTCGCTTACGGCGATGGAGCAAACAGCCTCGCCGCTGATGGCGGGCGCGAGGAACTCGCGCCGGAGTTCATCACTGCCGAACTTGGCGAGCGCAGGCGTTGCCATGTCCGTCTGCACGCCGATGGCCATGCCGACGCCACCGCACTGGATGCGGCCGAGTTCCTCGGCGAACACCATCTGGTAGCTGTAATCGAGGCCCATGCCGCCGTATTCGACCGGCTTGCAGATACCCAGAAGGCCGAGTTCGCCGAGTTTCGCGAAGAGTTCGTGCGCGGGAAAAATCCCCGCGTCTTCCCACTCTTTGGTGCGGGGATTTATCTCTTCGTCTATGAAGCGCGCGGTAGTGTCCCGGATCGCCCGGTGCTGTTCGTTGAATCTCATCGGATGGAGTTCTCTTCAGAGCCCGAACTGGCGGGCGGCCAGGTCGCGCAGGATTTCTTCGGAACCGCCACCGATCGCGTTCACGCGCACCTCGCGGTAGATCCGCTCGACGCGGTTGCCGCGAATGTAGCCCGCACCTCCCAGCACCTGCATCGCCTCGCGCGCACAGAACTCCAGGGTCTCGCTCGCCTGCACCTTGAGCAGCGCGATATCGCCCGGTTGCGCGCTGCCCTCGTGGATCTGGCGGGAACACAGTTGTATCCAGGCCTGTGTCGCACTGATGCGCTGCTTCATCTGCGCGATCTTGTGGCGGATCACCTGATGGTCTGCGAGGCGCTTGCCGAAGGTCTCGCGCTGGCGCGCCCAGTTCACGGCCTCTTCCAGGCACACCCGCGCAAAAGCTTCCATGCCCACGGACATCGCCATGCGCTCGTTATTGAAGTTGGCCATGATGACGAGGAAGCCGGCATTCTCAGGGCCAATCAGGTTGGCCACTGGCACCCGAACCTCATCGAAGTGGATCGTCGCGGTATCCGAACACCACCAGCCCTGCTTGCGCGAGAGCGGCGTGCGCGAGACGCCCGGCAAATCGGCGGGTATCAGCAGCACCGACAGGCCCCGTGAACCCTCCCCGCCCGTGCGCACGGCGGTGGTGAACCAATCCGCGCGCATGCCGCCGGAGATAAATGTCTTCGAACCGCTCACGACGTAATGATCACCCTCGCGCCTTGCGCGGGTCTTGAGCCTCGCCACGTCCGAACCGCCGGATGGTTCCGTTACGGCCAGAGAGATATGCCGTTCGCCCGACAACACGCGGGGAATCACGGCAGCCTGCAGTTCGGGTGCGCCGAAGTTCACCAGTGGCGGAAGCCCGATGCCGTGTACCAGCAGCGAACTGCCGAGCCCGCCGAGGCTGGTGCGCGCCATTTCCTCGGCGACGATGTTCATGTGCCAGATGTCGACGCCCTCGCGGATGCCACCGAATTCCTCCGGGTATCCCATCTGCAGAAGTCCTATGTCGGCAGCCTTTGGCCAGAGCGCATCGGGCACCGTACCCGCTTCGTCCCAGTCATCGACGAAGGGCATGATCTCGGCGTCGACGAAGCGGCGCAGCGTGGCCCGCCATGCGTGGTGCTCGGCGCGCAGCGCCGGGTCGGGAAGGCGCGCACTGTCGAAATCGAGGGCCACAGTATCTCCGGTATGCAATCAGTGACGCAGCGCGGACAACACCATGTCCGAGAGGCGCTGGATCCGCTGCAGGTGACGCGTGTCTTCCATCAGGCCGGTCGACAGAAAGCTGAATCCCACCTTGTTGACGGGGTCTGACCAGAACGCGGTTGAACCTGCGCCCCAGCCGCCGATGGTGGGCGCCGATGCGAGATTGGGCAGGGGGCCAGGCGTCAGCGCGTCTCCACGCACATAAAAACCCAGCCCCATGCAGGCCGGCCACGGCAGCCAGCCACGCGCGCCGAGGATCGGCTCGAAAAGATCGTTCGGCAGCGTACCGGTCTGGTTACGCGCGCACAGCGAGAGCAAGGCGGGCGACAGGATGCGCACGCCGTCCAGTTCGCCGCCAGCGGCGAGCATGCGTACGAAACGGCGCATATCAGTGGCTGTGGTGAGGTAGCCGCCCGCGGGCATGCTCGCACCGGGGATCGCGACCAGTTGCGTGAAGGCCTCCATTCCCCGCGGCTCGAACAGCCCGGGCTCGGAGTAGCACGCGACCACCGGACACAGTCGCGCCATCAGATCGGCGCGGTAGCCGAGACTGCTGTCGTGCATGCCCAGCGGTTCGAACAGTTCGGCACGGACGATATCGCTGAAATCGCGGTAGCCGCCGTCTACCGCGCGTACGATTTCAGAGAGCACGGCGTGCGCAGCGACAGTGGAATAACTCACCCGCGCCCCGGGCGCGAACTGTGGTCCTTTCGCTGCCGAAAATGCTGACAGGCGAGCAGGATCCATCAGAACATCGGCGGGAACTGCCGGTGCCTCGGCAAGGATGCCAGAGGTATTACAGAGCAGGTGTGCGACCGTCACGCCCCGCCACGCACTCCCCGCGAAACATGGCAGAAGCTCTGCCACTGTCGTCAGAAAGGAGAGCGCGCCGCGATCGATGGCGGCTAGAACGACGGTGTTGGTGAATTGCTTGCCGACCGACATCGTGACGAAGACATCGTCCGCGAGCAGCGCGCGACCGACGCGGCGCTCGGCAAAGCCTGCCCGGATCTCGAGCGCGGGAGCCGCATCGATATCGACGCAGAGCGAAACCCCGTCGCACAGACCAGCAGAGATATCGGCATCGATCGCACGCCGCAGGCGTTCCACACCCGAGGGATCCAGCCGCCCGTCGTGCCGTTGCGCCACCGATTGCTGCTCCCGTGTTGACTGCCCGGCGATACGGCGGCGATTCTACACGGGCAAGGCCGCCCGCCGTGCATGAGAAGTTTTCCCCCGGAGTGAGCCCATGTCTGTCGTCCTGCTGAGCCGTGATGCCGGGGTTCTGCGCATCACCATCAACCGTCCCGAGCAGCGCAATGCTGTGAACGAGGAAGTGCTTGCTGCTTTGCGCGCAGCGCTGGACGACGCTGCAGCAGACACCACCGTTCGGGCCGTGGTCCTGACGGGCGCGGGCGACAAGGCTTTCTGCGCCGGCGCCGATCTCAGACAGGCCCTGGACAGCGGCGGAGGCGTCTTCACCGGCGCCGATTCTCACCCCTTCATCGAGGTGTTCCGGGCCGCAGAAAGACTCGGCAAACCGCTGATCGCGCGTATCAACGGCCACGCCATGGCCGGCGGCTTGGGGCTGGTGTGCATGTGTGATCTCGCCATCGCCGTGGACAGCGCCCGCTTTGGCACACCCGAGGCGCGTGTCGGGGTTTTCCCTCTGATGATACTGAGCTACCTGATGCGCCTGGTGCCGCGGCGGCGCTTGATGGAAATGTGTCTCACCGCAGATGCCTTCGATGCCACTGCGGCGCTCGAGTACGGACTCCTCAATCAGGTGGTCCCCGCTGCATCTCTGGACAGCGCGGTCGACACGTTGCTCGCACGCCTCACGGCGAACTCGCCCACAGCGCTGATGCTCGGCAAGAAAGCGTTTCGCGCGATGGAGGACATGACGCTCACGCAGTGTTTCGAGTACGCGCAGCTGATGATCGCGCGCGCAAGCCAGACGCCGGATGCACAGGAAGGGATGAGCGCGTTTCTCGAGAAACGGGAACCCCGTTGGCCGGGCGCCTGATCCGCTCTCAGGCTTCGTGCACGCGCACCGGCAGTTTCTCGAAGCCGTGCACAAAAGAAGACATCACCCGCACCGGGTCCCCGCACACCTCGATGCGGGAAAAACGCTTCAGGATCTCCTCCCAGGCGATGCGCAACTGCATCTCGGCCAGACGATTGCCCATGCAGCGGTGAATGCCGAAGCCGAAGCCGAGATGATGCCGCGGCTGGGCCCGGTCGATGATGAAAAGCTCAGCGTCGGGAATCTCGCTCAGGTCACGATTGCCCGACAGATACCACATCAGCACTTTCTCGCCCGCACGTATCTTCTGCCCCGCGAGCTCGACATCCGTTACCGCCGTGCGGCGCATGTACGCGAGCGGGGTCTGCCAACGGATGATCTCGGGGACCAGACTGTTCACGAGCGCTGGATCAGCGCGCAACTTCGCGAATTCATCAGGATTCTCATGCAAGGCCAGCACACCGCCGCTCAGGGAGTGCCGCGTGGTGTCGTTACCACCCACGATCAACAGAAGAAGATTGCCGAGGTAGTCCATCGGCTGCATCCCGCGTGTCGCCGGGTTCTGTGCGAGCAGCGTCACCAGATCGACAGGCTCGCGCGGCGGGCCTGAGGCGCGCTCGTGCCACAGGGCAGTGAAGCGCTCGAGGCATTCCCGCATCGTGGAACGCCACTCCTCCGCGCTGAGCTTCACGGGCCCCGGGTTGCGAGGGCTGGAGGTGGCGACGTCCGACCAGTGCGTCAGCAGATGCCGCTCCTCGAAGGGAAAATCGAAGAGTGTGGCCAGCATCTGTGTGGTCAGTTCGATCGAGACGCGCGACACCCAGTCGAATTCCTCGCCGACGGGCAGTCCATCGAGGATGGCCACGACACGGGCCCGGATGAGTGGCTCCAGTAACGCAAGGTTGGGCTGCCCGACCGCCGCTTGTACTGCAGCGCGTGTCTGCGTATGGCGCGGCGGGTCCATTGCGATGAACCCGGGCTGCAGGTAGAAATCCTTGGGCGGGTTGCCGAGCAGGATGGTGGGCTCCGAAGAGAACACCTGGTGTTGTGTGTCGACGTGCCGGATGTCCCGGAAACGGGTCACCGACCAGTACGGGCCGAAAGGACTGTCGCCGCAGTAGTGCACCGGAGCGTCCCGGCGCAAGCGCGCGAAGACCGGACCCCAGGCATTCTCTGCGTACAGCCTCGGATTGGAGGGATCGATCCGCTCGAGCGGTAGTGACCAGGCATCCGCACCGGGCCGGCAGGGATGATCAGCCCAGGGGTCGTGCTCCACGTGGGCTCAGAACTGGGAAGCCGGTATCCGCACCACCAGGCCGTCGAGTGCGTCGTCCACCGTGACCTGACACGCGAGGCGCGACGTCTCTTCACGCTTGTGCACGAAGTCCAGCATGCCCTCTTCCATGTCGGCAACCGGCGCTACTCGATCAGCCCAGGCAGCATCGATGTAGACATGGCAGGTGCCACAGGCGCAGCCACCGCCGCACTCGGCATCGATGCCGGGCACCGCGTTGTCCAGTGCGGCGGCCATCAGGCTGTCGCCGGCGTGGGCATCGACGGGATACTCGACGCCGTCATGACTCAAAAACAGCACGCGGGGCATGGTGGAGTGGCTCGAAAACGGAAGACGGGCGAGCCTACCCGCGCCCGACGATGCTGGTCAACACACCGCGCACCCCTGCCCGCTTCCAACGCTCGGTCGGGCTTTCGCGGCGCGCGAGGCGGTCGCTCAGGCTGAGCCAGCGCGCCAGCGCCTCGAAACACACCAACACCTCCCACACGACTGTGCTGGGTTCATCGAGTCCGCCGTAGCCTGCCAGCAGATCGACCTGGGCACGACGTTGCGACAGCGGCACAGGGCCCAGACGCGCGCGCAAGGGAAACAGATCCCCCATTGCCAGGTAGACGAACATCCGCGCCAGATCCTCGGCAAGCGGCAGTCTGCGGTCTGCCCAGATATCGATGCCGATAACCCGATGCGGTGACACCAGCACATTGGTGAACGTGAAATCGCCGTGCGCGCAGGCGAAGGGAACGGGCGCGCCGTCCAGGCGCTCGAGTTCGGCACCGAGCCACTGCAGGCTCCGCTGCCACAAGGGATCCGCGGACAAGGTGCGCAGGCCACAGCTTGCTGCCGACATTCGGCCGTCAAGCAGTTGCGCGTAGCGAGCCGCCTCGAATTGGCCCTCATCGAGCCCCCCCAGTGCATGGAAGTGCTTGAGCCAGAGGCCTACCCGCTCAAGCGTGCGGCCATGCACGCCAGGGCTCGCAGCGGAGCGCATCAGAACCTGCTCCAACTGGGGAGCCGGGATCCACTCCACCAGCAAGGTCCGTGCGCCGGCGTCGTGGTCGTGCAGGGCCGGGACACCCTGCCCGGCGTGCGCGTTCATTGCCGCCGCATACCGAAGCCCCTCGGCCTGCCGCTCGGCCGCGCGGGCATCCGAGTAGATCTTCAACCCTGCTCTGCGCGGTCCCCCGCGCTCACCCAGCGGAACGACCCAAGACTTGCGGCATTCCACCGCCGGCCCCGCAACGCCCCAACGGCTTCCGGGATGCGCCTGCTCGAGGACGCCGATTGCCCTGGCCAGCATCGGCTCGCAACTTGCCTGATCGGGGGTGATGAGCGCATTCATGGGACGATTATGACCCAGCTTGCGCCTCGACAGGACAGCACCGGCTGCGGCAGTCTTTGGGCATGAAGCTGCTCACCCCCCGTTTCTGGCACTGGCTTCGATGGCCCGCATGGCTGCTCTCGCCGCTCGGTTCAGGACACGACTTCGCACACAACCCGGTTATCGGCTCGGCCCTTCTCAACCGTTTCGGCCTGCACCTTGCCCGGCTACTCCTTGCGCGGCTGATGACCGGCTGGCGTCGCCTGTTCCTGCGGGGCTTGCTCGATACCCCGCTGCGAGAGGCTTTTCATCGGGACGGCTTTATCGAGGTTCGCGACTTTCTCCCTCAAGCCCTTCTCGAGGAACTGCGGGCCGAGGTAGCTGCGGCCGAAGGCGAGGTCCGGGAATGCATACAGGGCGACACGCTTACCCACAGGCTGTTGCTCGACGCGCGAACACTGCGGCGGATGCCGGTATTGCGGGCGCTGACAGGCCACCCCGTTTTTGCCGGCGCTGTTCGCTATGTGGGTGCCAGCAACTCCGTGCCGCTGCATTACATCCAGTCGATTCGCAACGGTGTCCGCGAGGGGCGTCCCGACCCGCAGAAGGTGCTGCACTCGGACACATTCCATCCCACCGTGAAGGCATGGTTCTTTCTCGAGGAAGTTCCCCCGGAGAAAGGCCCGTTCACCTACGTCCCCGGCTCGCATCGCCTGGATATGGCACGGCTTCGATGGGAGTACCGGCGCAGTTGCGTCGCAGCCAGCCTGCGCGACGGTTACAGCGAAAAAGGCTCCTTCCGCGTGGAAGAGGAGGAACTCCCGGGCCTGGGACTACCCCCGCCCCGGGCCTTTGCCGTCCCCGCGAACACGCTGGTCGTGGCCGACACCTCAGGCATGCATTGCCGGGGTCAGGCGTTGCCGGGTGCAAGACGGCTCGAGATCTGGGCCTACAGCCGCCTCAATCCCTTCAACCCGTGGCCGGGCATGGACTCGGCCCTGCGCGGGCGGGTCTACACGGCACTGTTGCGGCGCAAGTGGCAGCGCCTGGATCGCTTGGCGGCCGCGCGTGGCGAGCTGTCGAGCTGGCACCCGGTGCCCGCATCGGAATTGCACCGGGATGCCGGGAGCTGAGGCTCAGGCACGCGAGCGGAAGATGATCCTGTCCTCCCAGGCTTCCGCCGGGATTGCCGTCTCGCAGACCATCCGTCCTGCCCGCGAAATGCCCGCCGCATGGACGGCATTCCGATCACCGCAAACGAGGTGATGCCAGCGTCGCAAGGGCTTTCCCTCAGACACCAGCCTGTAGGCGCAGGTCCTGGGCAGCCAGCCGATGGCGGCAACGGTTTCTGCGTCCAGCGAGACACAATCCGGGACGTGGCGGCGCCGCTCCGGGTAATTGCTGCACTGACAGCTGCTCAGGTCCAGAAGCTTGCAGGCCACATCCGTGAAGTAGACGACACCGTCATCCTCGTCTTCGAGCTTCTGCAGACAGCAGAGCCCGCAGCCGTCGCAGAGTGACTCCCACTCCTCGGGACTCATCTCTGCGAGTGTCTTGCGTTGCCAGAAGGGGCGCGGGTCTTCGGTATGCATGCCGGTATACTGCCAGCGCCCCGCCCCCGCGGATACCGGAGCCCTCCCCCATGACGCACATCGCTCACACCTCCCCCGTCTCGATTGCCGATATGAACGGCGTGCGGACGATCACGCTCGATCACCCCGCCACCCGCAATGCGCTCTCCTCCACCATGATGTCCGCCCTGTGTTCGGCCTTTCGCGAGGCGGCCGCCGACCCGGGTGTGCGCGTGGTGGTGCTGGCGGCCAACGGACCTGCCTTCTGCGCCGGTCACGATCTGAAAGAAATCCGCGCGAACCCCTCTTCGGACTTCCACGTGGCGCTGATGGACGGTTGCGTCGCGTTGATGCTGTCCATCGTGCGCTGCCCCAAACCCGTGATTGCCCGCGTCCACGCTACCGCTACCGCGGCGGGCTGCCAGCTCGTGGCCAGTTGCGATCTGGCGGTGGCCGTGCAGGAGGCGAAGTTCGCCACGCCGGGCGTCAACATCGGTCTGTTTTGCAGTACGCCGATGGTCGCGCTATCACGGAACCTGTCGAGCAAACACGCGATGGAGATGCTGCTCTGCGGCGAGATGATCGATGCCGACACCGCCTGGCGCATGGGCCTGGTGAACCGCGTGGTGAGCGCGACGGAACTCGACGCCACGGTGGATCGCCTCGCTCAGACCATCGCTGCAAAGTCGAGTCACACGCTCGCCATCGGCAAGGAAGCTTTTTATGCGCAAAAAGAAATGGGGCTGGAGGAGGCTTACCGCTACGCCGCCGGCGTGATGGTGGCGAACCTGCAAGCGGAAGATGCGAAGGAAGGGATCGGCGCGTTTATCGAGAAGCGCCCGCCCTGCTGGGTGGATCGCTGAGAGAGAGCAAAGGCTGCCCGCGAGCGGTGTCGCGGGCAGCCGATGGCTTCAGCGCGGCTGCATGCGAATGCCGCCGTCCATGCGGATGCATTCGCCATTGATGTAGTCGTTCTCGATGATAGCGATCGCCAGGTGCGCGATCTCGTCGGGCGAGCCCAGACGCTGCGGGAACAGCACCGACTGCGAGAGCGCCTTCACGGCGGGCTCGGGCAGGCCGAGGAACAGCGGGGTCTTGATCAGGCCCGGCACGATGCTGTTCACGCGGATACCGTAGGACGCGAGATCACGCGCGATCGGCAGCGTCATGCCCACGATCCCGCCCTTGCTCGCGCTGTAGGCAGCCTGACCGATCTGGCCTTCATAGGCGGCAACGGAGGCGGTGTTGATGATCACGCCGCGCACGCCGTCCTCGTTGACCGGCTCGTTCTTCGCCATCTGCTCGGCTGCGAGCCGAAGCGTGTTGAACGTGCCCACCAGGTTGATCTGGATGACCTTGTTGAACTCCGCAAGCGGAAACACGCCCTGCTTGCCGAGCGTCTTCAACGCGTTGCCGATGCCCGCGTAGTTGCAGCAGATGTGGATCGCGCCGAAGCGCTCCATCGTGGCGGCGATGGCTGCGGCCACCGACTCCTCGCTGGTCACGTTCACGCTCTGGAACATCACGTGCGAGCCGAGTTCAGCGGCGAGCGCGTTACCGCGCTCGGCGTTCAGATCGAAAATCACAACGTTCGCGCCCATGCGCGCCAAGCGGCGGACGGTGGCCTCGCCGAGGCCCGAGGCGCCGCCCGTGATGACGGCTGTCTTACCGGAAATTTCCATGCTCTATGACTCCTTCGTGTCTTGGGTTGCGGAGGGATGGGTTCAGGTACCGGACCAGGCCGGTGCGCGCTTCTCGGCAAAGGCCGAGGCGCCTTCGCGGGCATCGTTCGAGGCGAAGACCGGCATCACGATGTCGTTCTGGCGGGCCCAGAGTTCGTCAGCTGCCCAGCTCGCCTGATCGCGCATGATGCGCTTGCTCGCGGCAACCGACAGCGGGCCGTTGGCAACGATCGCTCGTGCCAGTGCCTGCGCGGCGGAAAGGGCTTCACCCGCGGGGACCACGCGATTCAGCAGGCCGATTTCATAGGCGCGCGCCGCACTGATCATGTCGCCGGTCAACGCCATCTCGAGGGCGACACGGTAGGGCACCAGACGCGGCAGACGGACCAGGCCGCCCGCGGCGGCCGCAAGGCCCCGTTTTGCTTCAGGGATACCGAGGCGGGTCGACTCGCTGGCGACAGCCAGGTCGCAGGCCAGCAGAAGTTCCAGGCCTCCGGCGAGTGCATAGCCTTCTGCCGCCGCGATCAGGGGCTTCTCCGGGGGGCGCTCCACGAGGCCACCGAAGCCGCGCCCTTCTACGGAGGGGAAATCCCCACCCAGAAAGGCCTTGAGATCCATCCCGGAGCAGAACACACCGCCCGCGCCGGTCAGGATCCCCACCCGAAGAGAGGGCGTGGAGTCCAGTTTGTCCATGGCGGCGGCGATGCCTTCAGCCACGGCACGGTTGATCGCGTTCTTGGCAGCAGGACGGTTGATGGTGACGGTGAGAATGCCGTCGGCTTCCTCTAGCAGGACTTCATCGGACATGGCCGATCTCCGGAATGTGTGATCGTGGGTGATGCTGCCCGGGT
The DNA here is from genome assembly GCA_903921135.1 of uncultured Gammaproteobacteria bacterium. Classification (GTDB taxonomy): domain Bacteria; phylum Pseudomonadota; class Gammaproteobacteria; order Pseudomonadales; family UBA5518; genus UBA5518. The sequence continues at coordinate 6,594 of CAIXOY010000067.1, read as the reverse complement.
GTGCCCCGGGACGGGGGCGAATCTTCCCCGCTAGTGCGGCCCGCTGTCCATAGCGCGAGGCAGCTACGCGGACAACTCCTGCCAGCGGAGGCTCATCTCGATCCGCAGCGGATTGCCGGGGCTGACGAGGTGTGCTGCCCCGTTCAGCGCATTGGGTGGGGCGGTGAGCGGCTCCACACAGACCGCATGTGCGGGGCGGTCGTAAATGACCCAGTGGGCCTGATCCGAGGAAAGCTCGACCCGCAGCGCGCCCGGCCATTCCACGACGGGATGTCGGCTGAAACCCGTGAACGTGTCATCCCACGGGCCCTCGCCCGGGGGCAGGAGCTCGCCGGTGGGAATCCCCGTGTCATCGCAGGCGTAGCGGAAGCCAGGTTGTACGTCGAGCCGCAAGGGGGCACCCCGGCCCAATTGCCGCCGGAACCAGGGATGAAATCCGGCGCTCGCCGGAAACGGACGGTCGGAGGCATGCACTTCCAGGCTGACGCGGAGCGCGTCCTCCGTGAGGTGCAATCGTTGCTCGACGTGCCCGGGCCATGGCCAGTCATCACCGAGCCGGGTTTCCAGCATATCGTCGGCGACCCATTCCCAGGGGCGGGTGAACACCGTGCCGTGAATCGCATGCGGCGGCATGTTCCGGGGCATCCGGTAGTGGTGCGCCCCGTAGAGAAACTCGCCGTTTCGCAGGCGCCCTGCAAAAGGGGCCATGGGATAGCAACCCCATGCGAGCGGATCGGCTGAACGTGGCACCAGCAGTTCCTCACCGCGGATGCGCAGGCTGCTGATCCTGCCGCCGGCAGCGGCATCGACACGCAGTTCGACGTCGCCTCCGGCACCGAGCAGTCTCTCGCTATCAGCCATGTCTCTCCCTCGTCCGGCACGGAAGAGCCGGGGTCTCTGCTACAGTGCGCAATATACCGGCGAAGCATAACCGCATGAGCGATCCGCATCCCTACGCGCGCCTCTCGCCCGAACTCGTGCTCGACGCAGTGGAGGGCACAGGTCGCGTCTCCGATCTGCGGATATCGGCCCTGAACAGCTTCGAGAATCGCGTCTATCAGGTCGGCATCGAGGGCGAGGCCCCGATCATCGCCAAGTTCTATCGCCCGGAGCGGTGGACCGACGAGGCCATTCTGGAAGAGCACGCATTCAGCCATGAGCTCGTGGAGGCTGAACTCCCGGTAGTGGCTCCACTGGCCGATGCGCAAGGCAACACCCTCTTCCGGCACGAGGGCTTCCGCTTCGCGCTGTTCACGCGCTTTGGCGGGCACCCTCCCGAACCCGAACGCGCGGGCACGCTGCTGTCGCTGGGCCGCATTCTGGGCCGCCTGCATGCCATCGGTGCGAGCAAGGACTTTCAGGCGCGTCCGGTGCTGGATGTGGACAGTTTCGCCAGGGCCAGTCACCGCCTGCTGTCGGGGAGTTTTTTCCCTGCAGATCTGCGCCCCGCCTACGACAGTCTCTGCCGCGACCTGATCGACCGCATCGAGGCCCGTTACATTCCCGCCGAACTCACGCTGATCCGCACGCACGGCGACCTGCATGGCGGGAACATCCTCTGCCGCAACGGCGCGCTCTGGCTCGTGGATTTCGACGACTGCCGACGCGCACCGGCCGTGCAGGATCTGTGGATGCTGCTCGCCGGCGAACGCCACGAGCGCGTGGCACAACTCGACGAACTGGCGGAAGGCTACGAGGAATTCCACGACTTCCCGCACCGGGAACTCGCCCTGATCGAACCGCTGCGCACGCTGCGGATCATGCACCACGCCGGATGGATCGCTTCGCGCTGGGAGGACCCGGCGTTTCCGCGGTATTTCCCGTGGTTCAACACACCGCGTTACTGGTCCGAGCACGTGCTGGAGCTTCGGGAACAACTGGCGGCTCTCGATGAGGAGCCGCTCCGACTGCAACCCTGGTGAACAAAGGACTTGCCATGACATCCGGAAAAAAATCAGCCTTTTCCGATATCACCAGCGTCCTGTTTGCACTGCTGCTTGGATGCTTCGCCCAGATCACAACCGCCGCTGATGGCCCTTTCGAGGGGCTTGGCGATTTCACCCGCCCCATATCGACGCAGAACCCGGAGGCGCAACTCTGGTTCGATCAGGGACTTGCCTTCATGTACGCCTTCAACCACGACGAGGCCGTTCGCAGTTTCCGTCGTGCAGCCGCCGCGGATCCCGCACACCCCATGGCGTGGTGGGGAGTGGCGATTGCCAGTGGTCCGCACATCAACAACGCCACGCTCCCGGAGTCGCGCAACCGCGTCGCGCTCGAGGCGCTGCGCGAGGCAGAACGGCGCATCGATGCGGCAACCCCGGTGGAGCGCGACCTGATCCTTGCGCTCCAGACGCGGTACTCGGCATCGAGCTCTGTCAGCCGTGCCGATCTGGACGCGGCATTCGCGAAAGCCATGGCAGCGTTGGCTGCGCGCTATCCTGCTGATGCCGACGTCGGCGCCATCCACGCGGAATCCCTCGCGGAGCTGCGCCCCTGGGACCTGTGGAAAACCGATGGCTCGCCGCAACCGGGTACCGATGCCCTGATCGCCGAGCTCGAACGGGTGCGTGTGCTCGCGCCTCGTCACCCCCTCGCCAACCATCTGTACATCCACGCTCTGGAGGCCTCGCCGGACCCGGCGCGCGCCGATCCGGCCGTCGCCATTCTGCGAGACCTTCAACCCGGCCTCGGTCACATGGTCCACATGCCGTCCCACATCGATGTGCGTCTGGGGCGCTGGCAGGAGGCGATCGTCTCGAACACCGACGCCATCGGGGCAGACGATCGCTATGTGGCCCGTGTGCCCCAGCAGGGCTTCTACCAGTTGTACATGGCGCATAACCGCCACTTGCTGGTGTTCGCGGCGATGATGAGCGGTCAGAGCGCTCTGGCGCTGCGCCGGGTCAAGGAAATGGCTGCCGCCGTGCCGGATGAGACCTATCGAAACGAGGGATGGGCCGACGGCCTGATGGCGATGCCGCTCGAGGTGCAGATGCGCTTCGGCCGATGGGAAGAGATTCTCTCGACGCCTGCGTTTCCGGATTATGTGCCGCTCTCCCGCAGCCTCCAGCATTACGCACGCTCGGTGGCCTTTCTCTCCACCGGCAGAATCGACGATGCACGACGGGAGCGGGAAGCCTTCACCCATGCACGTGCGCGACTTCCCGAGGGTGCATTCTTCGGCAACAACGCCAGCACGGATTTGCTGGATGTCGCCGAGCGTGTGATGGACGGTGAGATCGCCTTCCGCTCCGGCGAGGTGGATGCGGGACTGGCTCTGCTGGCCGAGGCCGCCGCCCGCGAGGACGCCCTGCGCTACGACGAACCAAGAGACTGGATCCAGCCGGTGCGCCATCCGTGGGGCGCAGCGCTGCTGCAAGCAGGCCGGGGCGTCGAGGCAGAGGCAGTCTTCCGGCGGGACCTCGAGATATCACCCGGGAACGGCTGGGCGCTCTATGGCTTGATGCGCGCCCTGCAGTTGCAAGGCCGCGATGCCGAAGCGGCAACCGTCGACGCGCGCTTCGAGTCCGCCTGGCAGCGCGCGGACATCCGGATCAAATCGCCTTGCCTGTGCCTGCCCGGCGTGTGACACCCGAGCTTGTCACCCCAACCACGCCGGGACGGGGAGTTTTTTACGCCGCAGGAAAGCGGGGTTGAAGAGCTTGCTCTGATATCGCGTGCCGTAGTCGCACAGGATGGTGACGATGGTATGCCCGGGACCCATGTCCTGCGCGAGCCTCACGGCACCTGCGATGTTGATGGCTGCAGAGCCGCCGAGGCACAGCCCCTCGTACTGGAGCAGGTCGAAAATCCACGGCAGCGCTTCCGCGTCCGGTATCTGGCAGGCGTAATCCACGCCCAAGCCCTCGAGGTTGCCCGTGATCCGGGTCTGTCCGATGCCCTCGGTGATCGAATCGCCCTCGGCACGCAGTTCGCCGTGTGTGTAGTAGTGATAGAGGGCAGCGCCCATCGGGTCGGCCAGACCGATCCGAACAGCGGGCTTCCGGGCGCGCAGATAATCGGCGACGCCGGCGAGCGTGCCACCCGTGCCCACCGCGCAGATGAACCCGTCGACGTTTCCTTCCGTTTGCGACCAGATTTCGGCGCCTGTGGTGTCCCGGTGAATCGCCCTGTTGGCTGTATTGTCGAACTGGTTTGCCCAGATCGCCCCGGCCGGTTCACGCGCGGCGTACTCGGCGGCCAGCCGCCCCGAGATGGCGACGTAGTGGTTGGGATCGCTCACCGGCACCGCCGGCACCAGATGCAGCTCTGCACCGCAGAGTTCGAGCATCTGGATCTTTTCCGGGCTCTGGGTTTCGGGGATCACGATCGTGGTGTGGTAGCCGAGTGCATTGCCCAGCAGGCACAGCCCGATGCCCGTGTTGCCTGCGGTGCCCTCGACGATACGCCCGCCGGGACGCAGCAGCCCGCGGTTTTCGGCGTCACGGATAATGCCGAGTGCCGTGCGGTCTTTCACCGATCCGCCCGGGTTCAGGAACTCCGCCTTGCCAAGAATCTCGCAACCCGTGAACGCCGAGGCACGATTCAGACGCACGAGAGGCGTATTGCCCACCAGGTCGACAAGACCTTGTCTGCACTCCATGGGATGCTCCGATTGAACGCGACCGAACTATAGCCTGCCCGCTTCGGCCAGCGCACGCAGCGGAGCGAGCGCCTGGGGAGTGGCTGAGAAGACGCCGTGTTCGCAGATCAGGGATCGCACCAACCGTGCTGGCGTGACATCGAAAGCGGGGTTCAGTGCGCGCGTACCGGGGGGCGATTGACGGATGTCGTGCAGGGCGCCGCCCGCATCCGCGCCCTGCTGCAGCAGCACCTCGTCCTCGTGCCGGTTCTCGATGGGAATGCCGCTGATCCCGTCCTCGAGTTCCCAGTCGATGGTCGACAGCGGGAGCGCCACGTAAAAAGGAACGCCGTTGTCGGCCGCGGCGAGGGCCTTCTGGTACGTGCCGATCTTGTTACAGACATCCCCCCGCGCCGTCGTTCGGTCACTGCCCACGATGCACAGATCCACTTCTGCGCGCTGCATCAGATGCCCCGCTGCGTTATCCGCCACCAGGGTGTGGGGGATACCTGCCTCACGCAACTCCCACGCGGTAAGACGCGCGCCCTGATTGCGCGGACGGGTCTCATCCACCCATACGTGTACCGGCACGCCCTCGCGGAACGCACGGTAAACAGGCGCCAGTGCTGTACCCCATGCCCCGGTTGCCAGCCATCCCGCGTTGCAATGGGTGAGAACGTTGACGCGTCCGCGAGCGCGGGCACGCTCGCTCAGCGCGGCGGCGTGCAGCAGCGCGGCTCCGTGCTCACCGATGCGCTCGCAACAACGGTGTTCGGCGGATTCGAGATCCTGCGCCAGTCGCCACGCCAGAGCGGCCCTGTCTGCGATCGGCGCAACGCGCAACCGTGCAGCCATGCGCTCCAGGGCCCAGCGCAGATTGACGGCCGTGGGCCGCGTGGCAGCGAGCGTCTCCACCGCACGGTGGAGATTCCTGTCATCGGCTGCTGCAGACAGCGCAACCGCGAGGCCTCCGGCCGCCGTAAGACCGATCAAAGGCGCACCCCGCACCAGCATCGCGCTGATCGCGTGGGCGCACGCCTCGAGACTGCGCAGTTCAACCCGCAGATGCTCCAGTGGCAGGCGCGTCTGGTCCAGCACATCGATGCAGCCCTGCTCCGCCAGGAGCCGAAGCGGTGGTGAGCGTTCCCAGGCCTCGTTCACCCGACAGTCCATCCGATCCAGCTCACGATCACCGTGATGCCGAGAAGGTTGAGGCCCAGGCCCGCACGGATCATCTGCGGCATCCGGACATGCCCACTGGAATAGGCGATGGCGTTCGGAGGAGTGGCCACCGGCAGCATGAACCCGCAGCTTGCCGAGAGAACCGCGACCATGAAAACGGGCAGCGGCTCCAGCCCTCGCGTTGCACACAGTGCGGCAAGCACCGGCATGATCGCAGCCGCCGCCGCGACATTGCTCGTGAGCTCACCGGAGAACACGATCAAGGCCGAGAGGGCGAACAGCAGCGCGAATCCAACAGGGATCGCATTGCCGCCCAGCCACGCCGAGAGAGGCGCATCCGCGTTGGTGGCGCTGATGGCCGCCGCGAGACTGAGCCCGCCGCCGAGCAGCAACAGGATGTCCCACGGCAGCGACCGTGCCGTCTCCCAGTCCATCAGGCGCCCTCCCCTCGCAGCGCCATCAGGCACGAGAAACAGGACGATAGCGCCCGCCAGCGCGATCACCCCGTCATCCAGCCCCGGGAGTCCAAGGCTGCTTGCCAGCAGCGGACGCGAAATCCAGCAAAGCGCCACGGCACCGAACACCAGTCCCGCCCGCCACTCGGCGGCACGCAGCGGACCAAGGGCAGCAAGGCGGGCGCGCAGCAACTGCCGCCCGCCCGGCAGCTCGACGGCAGAGACGCGCATCGCACCGAAGCACAGCCAGACCCAGGCGAGTGGCAGCAGCAAGAGCAGAACAGGGACCGCCATGCGCATCCACTCGAGCATCCCGATGTCGATGCCGTAGCGGGTCTTGATGAAACCCGTCATCACGAGGTTGGTGGGCGT
>CAIXOY010000066.1 GCA_903921135.1 uncultured Gammaproteobacteria bacterium | reverse complement strand
CCGCTCGCGTGTACGGAGTGGAGTTCCATGCCCTCTTCCAGCACTTCGCGGGTGATGCGGGCGTTCGGATCGTGGCGGCCGCCGTGGCGCAGATCGAGCAGTGCATTGGGCTCTTCCCAGCCCGCGCCGAGCAGGCCGCGCGGGCGGTGATACTTAAAGCTGCGCCCCAGGATCTGCGCGCCACCCGCGAGCAGCGCCGAGGCAACGCTATCCCCCGCGAAACCGCTGAACTCCTGTCCGTCGAAACGGAAGCGCAGCACGCGGCTGCGGTCGATCTCGCCACCCTGTTCGAGCCTTTGCGCGCTCATCGGTTCATGGGCTCCGTGGCGATCACGGCATGCGTGAGAGTGTCGCGGCGGATCTCGATCCAGCGCCCGCAGCCTGCCGCGTGCAACCACAACTCCAGCGCCTCGCCGCGGGGATTGGCGCGGAAATGCATGTACTGCGCCCACTCGGCATCGCTGCAGTCGCGCGCGGGGCGCGCCTTGCGCGCATCACCGCCGTAGCGGAACTCCGCCTCGGGGCGCTCACCGCAGTAGGGGCAAGAAAAGATCTGCACGCGCGCTCCTAGTGCTGCACGCCGGCGTGGCTTTCGTCGATCAGCGCGCCCGTGGTGAAGCGCGAGAGATCGAAAGCCGCCGAAAGCGGGTGGTGCTCGCCGGTGGCGAGCAGTTGCGCGAACACCGTGCCGCCTGCGGGAATAGCCTTGAAACCTCCCGTGCCCCAGCCGCAGTTGAGATAGAGCCCCGGCAAGGGCGTGGGGCCGATGATGGGGGAGTTGTCAGGCGAGGCATCCACCGTGCCGCCCCACTGGCGCATGAGTTTGAGCGTGGCAAAGGAAGGGAACATCTCGACGATGGACGCCAGCACCGACTGCGTGACGGCGAAACTGCCGCGCTGCGCATAGGACGGGCAGCGGTCGAGGTTGCCGCCGATCACGAGTTCGCCCTTGTCGGACTGGCTCACGTAAGCGCCGTTGCTGGTGGACATCACAACCGTATCCAGACACGGCTCCAGCGGTTCGCTCACCATGGCCTGCAGGGTGTAACTCTGCAGCGGCAGCCGGAAACCCGCGAGCGATGCGAGCACCGAGGAACTCCCCGCCACGGCCATGCCGATGCGCCCGGCGCGGAGCGTGCCGCGATTGGTGCGCACGCCCACCGCACGGCCGGCTTCGATCTCGAAACCCTGCACCTCGCAGCCCTGGATGATGTGTACGCCAAGCGTGTCGGCCGCGCGTGCATAACCCCAGGCGACGGCATCGTGGCGGGCCGTGCCGCCTCGGCGCTGCAGCAGGGCGCCACGCACCGGCCAGCGGCAATCCGGCGAGGCATCCAGCAACGGCGCCATCCCGAGCACCGCGTCCCGATCGATCATCTCGATGTCCACGCCGTTGATGCGCATCGCGTTCACAGCACGCGCGATGGATTCCATCTCCGCGTCGGTATGGGCCACTTCCATGATCCCGCGCTGGGAAAACATGATGTTGTAGTCGAGCTCACGCGAGAGCCCCTCGTAGAGGCTCACAGACAAGTCGTAGAGCGCCGCGCTCTGCGGGTGGAAGTAATTGGAGCGGATGATCGTGGTGTTGCGCCCGGTGTTGCCGCCGCCGATCCAGCCCTTCTCGAGCACCGCGACGCGGCGGATACCGTGCGTGCGTGCGAGGTAATACGCGGTGGCGAGCCCGTGTCCGCCGCCGCCGATCACGATCACCTCGTACTCGGGCTCCGGGTCGCGGTCTTCCCAGGCCGGTGTCCAGCCGCGCTGGCCGCGCAAGCCTTCGCGGAGCAGGGCCCACGCGGAGTAGCGGCTCTTGCGGCGGGGTGCATTCACGGCACGAAGGCACCGTAGATGGCGCGCACCGCGGCGGGGTAATCATCGGGCGCGACGCCCACGATGATGTTCAGCTCGGAGGCACCCTGATTGATCAGCCGCACGTTGACCTCGGCCGCAGCGAGCGCCGCAAAAACCTTGGCGGCGATGCCGATGGCATGCGACATGCCCTCGCCCACCACCGCTACCAGCGCGACCTTCGGCACGTACTCGAGCGCGTCGGGTTCCAGCGTACGGCGGATCTCGGCCAGCACCTGCTGGGCGCGGCTCTCCATGCCCTGCGCGTCCACGATCACACTCACGCTGTCGATGCTGGAGGGGCAGTGCTCGAAAGCGATGCCGTTGTGCTCCAGCACGCCGAGCAGCCGGTAGACGAAACCGACCTCGCGGTTCATCAGGTGCTTCGAGATGGTGATCATCGCGAAGCTCGCCTTGCCGGCAACGCCTGCGATCTGCGTGTTCTTGATCGTCTCGGGCGAGAGCTCGGCCACGATGCGCGTGCCCGGTGCCGAGGGGTCGTTGGTGTTGCGGATGTTCACCGGGATGCGCGCATCCCGCACCGGCGCCATGGCTTCCTCGTGGAGCACCGAGGCGCCCATGTAGGAGAGTTCGCGGATCTCGGCGTAGGTGACCTCGTCCATGGGCTTGGGGTTCGGCACGATGCGCGGATCGGCCATGAGCAGGCCGGGAACGTCGGTCCAGTTCTCGTAGAGCGCGGCAGCTGCCGCGCGCGCGGCCACCGCTCCGCTCACATCCGAGCCCCCGCGCGAGAAAGTGCGGATGTTGCCCTCGGCATCACGGCCATAGAAGCCCGGCACCACGCAGCGCCGCGCAGGATCCGCGAGGCGCGCGCCCAGCAACGCCCAGGTCTCGGGGTCGACCAGACCGTTGGCACCGATCACCACGCACTCGGCCGGGTCCACGAACTCCGCGCCCAGCAAGGCTGCGAGCAGGCGCCCGCTCAGATACTCCCCGCGGGAAGCAGCGTGATCGGCACTGATACCCCGGGCAAAACCCTCGCGCAGTGAGGCGAGCTCGGCGGCGAGGCTGGCGTCCAGGCCGAGTTCCCGCTCGATGCCGAGGAAGCGCTCCTCGATCTGCGCGAAGGTGGCGCTGAAATCCGCATCAACGCTGGCGGCGTGCTGGCAGAGGTAGAGCAGATCCGTGATCTTCGCGTCCTTCGCATCGCGCTTGCCCGGCGCCGAGGGCACGATGATCGAACGGCGCGCGTCGGCCCGCACGATGGCCTCGACCTTGCGGAACTGGGTGGCACTGGCAAGGCTCGATCCGCCGAATTTGCAGACGATGCGGGTACTGGCTTCCACGCGAGGCAAAGCTCCGTTCAGGGTGTGTCACAGGCAAACCGCGGCAGCGCGCGG
>CAIXOY010000065.1 GCA_903921135.1 uncultured Gammaproteobacteria bacterium | reverse complement strand
ATGCGTGCAACAGGGATTCGAGAAGAAGTTGGCGGTTGGGGTTGGCCGTGGATGCAGCGTCCCTGCTCGCACGGATCGTGTCGCGCAGAAAAACGGCGACGGCGCGCGCTGACGTGTGGGGGCGGAGGGCAGCGTGCATAGCCTGCGCCCTGGGGAGGCGGGACGCCGATTCATCAGCCAGCCAGCGGCCGAGATCCACCAGATAAACCTGTATCCATCCCAGCAATTCGCGCAACTCGATGTCTGACACCTGGTCAGCAAGGCTGGATATCCACGCATCGTCTTGGGCCGCGCGTTGCAGGAGCAGCGCCGCCCGATCGAACTGCGACAGCGCGCCTGCATCTGCCAGCCGGAGAGCTTCCAGCGGACGACCGGAAGCCACCCCGAGCAGATCCTCGGCGCCATCTGGTCCGCGCTGCGTTACCAGCCATTGCAGGCCCTGCGAGGGCACGGGGGGACTGAGAGGCACCGCCCTGCAGCGCGACCGGATGGTCGGGAGTAGCCGTGAGGGCGCATCACTGACGAGCAACAGGAACGTATCCGGGGACGGCTCCTCCAGACTCTTGAGGAGGCAATTCGCCGTCGCGAGGTTCATGGCCTCGGCGGGTTCGATCAGCACCACCTTGCGTAACCCGACGCTGGCCGTGCGCACGACGAAATCCACCAACTCTTCCCTGACCTGCGCGATCTTGATCTGTTTGCCGGCTTCCTCTGGCGAAATACGAAGGCAATCCGGATGCGAGCCCGCAGCCATCAGGCGACACGGCCTGCAGAGACCACATTCACCGCCGTCAGCGGGAGATTCGCAAAGAAGCCCCCTCGCGAGACGCTCGGAAAAGAGCCGCTTGCCGATGCCGGAAGGGCCCGCCAACAACAGCGCATGGTGCAGACGGGAGGAGCAGGCATCAGCCAGCAGGCGCGCGAGATCTCCTGCGTGCCACGGCATCGGGCCGCGCAGTTCCGAGCGGGATTCACTCATGCGGAGCCCGCGATGCGATCAACGAACCCTGCCACGGCAGAGCGCACGGCGGCCGTAACGGACACGAGCGGAGCGCTTGCGTCCACCACACTGATCCTGTGGGGCTCGCTCCGCGCCATCCCCAGATAGCTCTCGCGTACACGCTCGTGAAAATCCCTCGCCTCGCGCTCGAAGCGATCCCGCTCCCCGCGGGCGGCAGCCCGCTCAAGCCCCCTCTGTGCGGGGACGTCGAGCAACAAGGTGAAGTCGGGGCTGAAGCCGTCGAGCACGAGGTGTCGCAGGGTTGCGATCGTCTCTTCGCTCATGCCGCGCCCCGCCCCCTGATACGCGAGCGTGGCGTCGACGAAGCGGTCGCTCAAGACCCACTCGCCCCGCGCAAGAGCGGGCCGGATGAGCGACGTCAGGTGCTGCGCCCGCGCGGCAAAGACCAGCAGGAGTTCGGTAAGTTCCGCGACCGGTTCCTCGCGGGGCTCGAGCAGGAGCGTACGGATCTCCTCTGCGAGCGGCGTACCGCCAGGCTCACGCGTTCGGAGGACCTGAATCCCCTTTTCGCGCAGCACCGCTTCGATGACATCCATCTGCGTGCTCTTGCCTGCGCCCTCTCCGCCTTCCACGGTGAGAAACATTCCTCGCGGGATCGAACCCGTCATTGCGTGGTGCCGCCAGTAGCTGCCGAGGACTTCGGACGACCTGCGCGCTGGTACTTCTGCACGGCCCGGTTGTGCTCGGCCAGCGTCGCCGAGAAGTGATGCGAGCCGTCACCGCGGGCAACGAAATACAACGCCTCACCGGCAGCGGGGTTCAACGCAGCGTGGATGGCAGCACGCCCGGGCAATGCGATCGGCGTGGGTGGCAATCCGGGATTCAGATAGGTGTTGTAAGGGCTGGGCGAACGCAGGTGCGCGCGCGTCAGGTTTCCGTCAAAGGCGTCGCCCAATCCATAAATCACCGCCGGATCCGTCTGCAGCAGCATGCCTTTCTGCAATCGGCGCACGAAGACGCCGGAGATAGCGGCTCTCTCGGAGGCTTTTCCGGTCTCCCTCTCCACCAGCGAGGCCATCACAAGGGCCTCGTACGCGTCTTTGTACGGAAGCCCGTCAGCGCGCTTGCTCCACTCTTCATCAAGAACCCGGACAAGCCGCTTATGCGAGAGCAAAAGCAGGTCACGGTCGCTCATTCCAAGGTGGAAATGGTAGGTATCAGGGAAGAAAAGGCCTTCTGGTGTCGGCCTGCCACCGAAGGTTTCGTCTAGCAAAGGACGCAACAGGGCGTGGTCGGCTGAGTCGAGCGTGCGGCGCAGTTTGGGCTGCGCATGGAACTCGGCGAGCATCGAGGCGACAGTCGTACCTTCGACGACGGTGACGGCATACTCCACGACATCGCCCGACAGTAGTTTCGCTATCAGGCCGCGCGCCGTGATGCCGGGCTCAAGGCGGTATTCCCCAGCCCTCACCTTGTTCGCATTACCCTCTATCCGGAGATAGCACCTGAGGAGAAACGGATGCATGAGGATGCCGCGCGATTCCAGATCGGAAAGCAACCCGCGCAGATTGCCTCCCTGCGGCAATTCCACCGCTTCGGATCGGGAGAGATTGAGAGGCGCGTCAATCCAGTTGCGGAAACCAAGCGCGAGGGCGGCGGTGACCATCACGCAACCCAGGACGAGTGCCAAAAGCAGCCGCATTGTCGACTCAGGCGCCGAAAAGCCGGGCGACATGGTCACGGATCTTGCGTGTTACCGCACCCACCTGAAGCTTGCGCTCGGCCAACCGGGCCACGGGCCACACGCCGACCACCGAGTTGCAGAGGAAGATCTCGCGCGCGCCGGTGAACATGCCTTTCTCGCAGGAGGTGACATCCACGCCCTGCCCCACCATTTCGGGTGCCTTGTCGATGATGTACTGGCGCATCACACCGGCGATCCCGCAGGTATCGATCACGGGCGTGAGAATGCGGCCGCCACTGACGAGAAAAACATTCGTCGCCACACCTTCGACGATGCGCCCGCGTGCGTCCGCCAGCAAACCCTCTGCAATTGCGGGATCGTCCCACTCGAGACGCGCCAGTACCTGCTCCAGCCTGTTGAGATGCTTCACACCGGCAAGCACGGAGTTGGCACCCATGCGCATGTCGCAGAATCGTACGCTCACGCCCTCCGCACTCCACTCGGGTGGATTGGCGGGCAAGGCCGAGACCATGAGGATGCGGGTGCTGGTGATGCCGGGCGAAACCTTGTAACCACGCTGACCAACGCCCCGCGTGAGAATCAGCTTGATCACACCTTCCGGGAACAGCTCGCGCCCCGACTCCACCGCAGCTCCGATCTCCGTGCGAAGCAGCGAGGGGTCCAGGGAGATCCTCAACCGCGACGCCCCGAACTCGAGACGTCTCAGGTGGTACTCGAGCAGGTACACACCGGAGGGACCAAAGCGCATGGTCTCGAACAGACCATCACCGAACGCGAGGCCGCGATCACGCGCATCCGGGGAGGCGCCGCGCTCGCCATTGATCCAGACAGGGGACGCAGTGATGCCGGCTTGCATACCGGCGCGTCAGATACGCCGGAACACGACGGAACCGTTCGTACCGCCGAAGCCAAAGGAATTCGACAGTGCCACGTCGATCCTCCGCTCCTGTGCGACATGCGGCACGTAGTTCAGGGTGCAGCCCTCATCGGGGTTGTCGAGATTGATCGTGGGAGGCGCCACGCCGTCTCGGATGGCCAGGATGCTGAAGATCGCCTCGATCGCACCCGCCGCGCCAAGGAGATGGCCTGTCATGGATTTGGTCGAGCTCATCGCGACGTTGCCGGCCGCCGCGCCCAACACGCGTTCGACCGCTTTGCTTTCTGCGAGATCACCGGCAGGGGTGGATGTGCCGTGAGCATTGATGTACTGCAGGTCTCCGGCCCCTATACCTGCATCACGCATGGCATTGGCCATCGATGCGGCAGCGCCCCGGCCGTCTTCCGGCGGAAGCGTCATGTGATAGGCATCACCGCTCATGCCGAAGCCGATGACTTCCGCATGGATGTGAGCGCCCCGGCGCCGAGCGGATTCGAGTTCTTCAAGCACGAGAATGCCCGCGCCATCGCTCAGCACGAAGCCGTCACGATCGCGGTCCCAAGGGCGACTGGCCGCGGCGGGGTCATCGTTGCGCGTCGAAAGAGCACGAGCGGCTGCGAATCCACCCAAGCCCACAGGCGTAGTTGCCATTTCGGAACCACCCACGATCATCGCGTCGACCTCGCCCCATGCAATCAGGCGGTAGCCCAGGCCGATGTTGTGTGTGCCCGTGGTACAGGCCGTTGTGAGCGCGAGATTGGGGCCGGAGAAGCCGTAGCGGATGGACAGATAGCCGGCGATCATGTTCGTGATCGAACCTGGCACGAAGAAGGGGGAAATACGGCGGGGGCCGGACTCGGCAACGATGTGAGCGTTCTTCTCTATCGAAGCGATACCGCCAATCCCGGAACCGATCGCTGCGCCTACCCGGCAGGCAATGCTCTCATCGATGACGAGGCCGGAGTCTTCCATGGCCTGCACAGCAGCTCCGAGGCCGTAGAGGATGAAATCATCGAATTTGCGCGCTTCCTTGGGAGGCAGGAAAGTCGCCGCATCAAAGCCGCGAATGGAGCCTCCAAACCGCGTGGTGTAACCCGATACATCGAAATGCTCGATGGGGCAGATACCGCTGCGGCCGTTGACGATCCCCTCCCAGGTTTCGCCCACGGTGTTTCCCAGCGGAGTCACCATGCCGATGCCGGTGACGACGACACGCCTCTTCATGACCAGACGCTCCGGTTCCGGGTAGAGACTGCTATGCGCCGCGCTGAACCCGGGTGACAAGACTCCAATGCCACGAGTCTACCACGCGACTCGAAGGCGTCACCGCCCTGCGCAAGGAGACAGGAACCAACCTGTGACAGACGCTTCCCCCGACCGGGCACTGAGGCCCGACGGGGGAAGTTTCAGGACGGCGTCATACGCCCTGGCGTATCAGGAATGCGATTCGATGTAATCGATCGCGTGCTGAACGGTGGTGATGTTTTCGGCGTCTTCGTCAGGGATCTCGGTCTCGAATTCCTCTTCGAGCGCCATGACGAGTTCGACGGTATCCAGGGAGTCCGCGCCCAGATCCTCGACGAAAGAAGCGGTGCTCTGGATATCCTCTTCCTTCACACCGAGTTGTTCGGCGACGATCTTCTTAACGCGTTCTTCGATGCTGCTCATTGTGATCCAGTGCTCCTCTGGGGTTTGAGTACGGTAAGGCGCCCGGTGTTCGCCTGCTCGCCACGAGGACGGCGGCGCGATTGTAACCCGATCGGGACGGCTTGTTGGAAGATTGACAAAAGCCCTTTCAGTTCAACCCATGTACAGGCCGCCGTTCACGTGCACCGTCTCTCCGGTCACGTAAGCTGCGGCATCCGACACGAGAAAGGCTACCACGGCGGCAACTTCGGTGGCATCGCCGAGTCTGCCGAGCGCGATCTGCTCAAGCAGTTTCGTGCGGTGCGCCTCCGGCAATTCCCGGGTCATATCGGTGTCGATGAATCCTGGCGCCACGCAGTTCACCGTGATTCCGCGCGAACCGATCTCGCGTGCAAGGGAACGGGAGAAACCCTCCATCCCGGCCTTGCTGGCCGCGTAGTTGGTCTGACCGGCGTTGCCCATCGATGCAACCACGGAACTCACATTGACGATCCTGCCCCAACGCGCCTTGGTCATGCCGCGCAGCACCGCTTTACTCAGGCGGTAAATGGAACCGAGGTTGGTACCGATGACCTTGTCCCACTCGGCATCCTTCATGCGCATAAGGATGTTGTCCTGGGTGATGCCTGCATTGTTCACGAGCACCAGAGGCGCGCCGTGACGCGAACCGATCACATCCAGCAGGGCATCGACACTCTGGGCGGAGCTCACGTCGAGAGTCATGCCAACACCTGTCAGGCCCGAGGCCAAAAAGCGCTCGCTGATGCGCGCAGCGCCCTCATCAGTCGTGGCAGTTCCCACCACGAAATGGCCATCTGCAGAGAGTTTTTCGGCAATCGCGGCCCCGATGCCGCGACTGGCACCGGTGACGAGGCAGGTACGTTGCATCACATCGATCCTCTTCAGGCCGCTACTGCCGCAAGGGTGGCCTCTAATTCCGGGGGCTCTTCAGATCCGAAACACTGCAGTGCGGCATCTATGCGCTTGCAGAGCCCAGACAGCACCTTGCCAGGGCCGATCTCCGCAAGGCGCACGACGCCCTCACTACGCATGAATCGCACGCAGTCGACCCACAGAACAGGACTGTGGATCTGGCGTACAAGGAGCGAGCGGATACGCTCGGGATCGGACTCCGTCTGTGCGTGAACGTTGTGGACCACGGGTATGGCTGGCGACCGGATCCGGATGGCGGCCAGATCACGGGCGAGCATCTCGCCGGCAGGCTGCATGAGCGAAGTGTGGAAAGGAGCGCTCACAGGGAGAGGCATGGCGCGTTTTGCGCCGCGAGCCTTGCAGGCAACAATGGCGCGCTCAACAGCTGCTGCATGACCGGCTATCACTACCTGACCGGGGGCATTGAGGTTGACCGCTTGGACTACCTGCCCGGACGAGGCCTCTTCGCACGCCTCGCCGACCAGTTTGTCATCGAGGCCGAGTACCGCAGCCATGGCGCCCTCCCCTACCGGAACGGCCTGCTGCATGTACTGACCACGGTTGCGCACGAGTGCCACGGCGTCCGCAAAATCGATGGAGCCCGCGCACACCAGCGCAGAGAACTCGCCAAGGCTGTGACCAGCGAGCAGACATGGCTGCAAGCCGCCTGCCTCCAGCCACACGCGCCACAGCGCTACGCTCGCCGTGAGGATGAGAGGCTGGGTACATTCAGTAAGGTTCTGACGCTCCTGCGGGCCGGCCTGCGCCAGATCCCACAAGTCATAGCCCAACACCGAAGAGGCCTCGTCGAAGGTCTGCCTGACGACGGCCTTTGACGAACCGATGGCCGCAAGCATGCCCACTTTCTGCGAGCCTTGCCCGGGAAACACGCACGCAAATCCAGGCGTCATCGAAACGGTGCACCTCTGGATATCATCAGCCCGGGGTTATTCCCAGGCGGCAATCGGCAAGGATCAGTCGTCCTTGGACTCGACGACTTTCTTGCCACGGTAGAACCCGTCAGGGGTCACGTGGTGACGGCGGTGAACCTCACCGGACGTCGCATCGGTGGAAAGCGCATTCGAGCGAAGCGCATCGTGCGAACGACGCATGCCACGACGCGAGCGCGTCATACGAGCCTGACCAACTGCCATGGTGGAATCCTCTTTCCTATTGAAACCGAAACACTAAAAACTGGCCCCGATGGAACATCCATCCGGGCGAAAACCGCAGGGCCGGCATCAATTCCCGGCCCCATCCCCCTTGTCGCGAAGCACCGCAAAGGGATTCTCCCTTAGGGGTTCTGCCGCGCTGTCGTCCTCGTTCTGGTCCCGCGCCTCAGGCTGCGATGGACAGCTTCCGGACTCATGAGCCGCAACCAATGGCAACGACAGGAGCATTTCCTCTTCGACCAGATCGTACAGATCTGCCGGGTCTTCACCTACAACGACCCCCTCGTAACGCGAGGGAAGCGAGGGAATCTCTTTTTCCGCCCAGACCATCGCGAGCGAAACCGGAACATCGAGATCAAGGGCCACCGGCCCCAAGCACCGCTGGCACTGGAGCACAGCCCTTGCTGTTATCCTGCCCCTGATCGTGCGGTATCCCTCGTCATCGGAACCGAGCCGAAGCTCGGCATGCACGGATCCTGCGGTATCCAGCAACAACGGCAGCAGTCTGGTCAGGGCCTGCATATCCACTGCACCGCACACGGTCGCGGAGGCTGCCGCAAGTTTGCGGAGATCAGCGTGCCGGGGAAGCGCGTTGGACGACATAGGGCGCGGATGATATTGAGGCGCTCCTGCAGTGTCAAAAACCAAGTGCTTGGAAATCCGGCACTTTTTTGACTTTAGAGCATGAGACTCAAGGGATGGTCATGGTGAAGACACTGGTACTGGCATCGACGTCGCCTTATCGGGCAGGGCTACTCAAGCGGCTCGACCTGCCTTTCAAGCAGTTCAACCCCGCTGTCGACGAGGCACCGCTCGCTGAGGAGAACGGCGAGGATCTGGTACGCAGGCTCAGCCACGCGAAGGCCTTGGCTGCCTCGCCTGCGTTCCCCGATGCGGTCATCATCGGCTCGGATCAGGTCGGGCTACTCGATGGCCAGATCCTCAACAAGCCCGGCTCTCAGGACCTCGCGCATGCGCAACTGAGGGCCGCATCTGGCCGGGAAGTGACATTCCTGACCGGGCTCTGCGTACTGGACTCGGCCACGGGTGAATCCTTGATCAGCGTGGATGTCTGCCGGGTCAGTTTTCGGGAACTCTCGGAGTCGCAGATAGAAGACTACATAGCGCGCGAAAACCCCGTCGACTGCGCGGGTAGC
Source organism: uncultured Gammaproteobacteria bacterium (assembly GCA_903921135.1). GTDB lineage: Bacteria > Pseudomonadota > Gammaproteobacteria > Pseudomonadales > UBA5518 > UBA5518. The sequence continues at coordinate 1,863 of CAIXOY010000065.1, read as the reverse complement.
TTCAAGGTCGAAGGGCTGGGCATCGCCTTGTTCCGCAGCGTGTCGATGGAAGACCCTACTACCCTCGAGGGCTTGCCCCTGATCAGGCTGACCGGCGCACTGCAGCGCTTCGGCCTACCCGTACTCGGCGCGAGGGAGGTCGCTACGCGCGCAGCTCTCTGATCGAGGAAATGATTCGCTCAGGCCTGTGGCGCAGCAACCGCTCCTTCGAATGCACGCCATAGCTCACACCCACAGACCGGGCTCCGGCGCGCGCCGCCATGTCCAGGTCGAACTCGGTATCGCCCACCATCAGCGACTCGGAAGAAGAGACGCCGAGTTCTTCGAATATCTGCATCAGCATCAGCGGCTCGGGCTTGGACGCCGTCTCGTCTGCGCAACGGGTAGCATGAAAGAACCCCATCAGCCCGTGCCGTGCCATGACACGATCGAGCCCGCGGCGGCTCTTACCCGTCGCTACCGCTACCAGATGCCCCTCGGATTTGAGCAGCTGCAGCGTTTCCAGAGCGCCGTCGAAGAACCCCGAGGGCTCGACATCGGCTTCGATGAACCTGTCGGCATAGCGGTCGCGGTAAAGCTCTGCCTCCTGCTCGCCCATGCCCGGGTACAGGGTAGCGATCGCTTGCGGCAAGCCGAGACCGATGACATCGCCGTATTCGGCATCACTGCGCAACGGAAACCCGAGATCGCCCGCGGCGGCCCGGAGACAACTGACGATCCGTGACACGGAATCGATCAGGGTTCCGTCCCAGTCGAATACGTACAAGCGCGGACGGCTCACGGGGCAAGCGACTCCAGAACGCTGGCAAGCGCAGGATCCAGGGGAGCGCTCACCTCCACCTTCTCTCCGGACGGGAGAGTGAAGGCAAGGGATGCGGCATGGAGAAACAACCTGCGCAGCCCGTGGGCACGCATACGTTTGTCGAACTCGCGGTCGCCGTATTTGTCGTCCCCGGCGATGGGGTGATCCGAGATCTGCGCGTGCACCCGGATCTGGTGGGTACGCCCGGTGAGGGGGCTGGCTTCAACCAAGGTCGCCTCGTCAAACGCGCTCAGCACCCGGAACAGGGTCTCGGCGCGCTTGCCGGCATCGTCGGCCCGAACCACGCGCTCGCCCGAACTCAAGGTGTTCTTCTCAAGTGCGGCCGTCACGCGAGTACGGCTTGCGGGCCAGCGGCCACGCACCAGTGCCAGGTAGCGCTTGGACACCTTGCCTTCGCGCAACCCCTCATGCAGATGACGCAGTACGGATCGCTTCTTCGCCACCATCACACAGCCCGATGTATCCCGGTCGAGGCGATGCACCAGTTCAAGGGACTTGGCGTCAGGCCGCATCGCCCGCAGAGCCTCTATGAGGCCGAGGCTCAGACCACTGCCACCGTGAACCGCGAGACCGCTGGGTTTGTCTATGACGAGAACGCCTTCGTTCTCGAACAAAATGCGCCCCGCCAGTTCATCGCAAAGGCCGCGCGAGGGGACCGCGGGGTCACGCTCAGCGAGTCGCACCGGTGGGACTCTGACGCGGTCACCCGCCTCAAGACGTCTGTCAGGCTTCGCGCGGCCACTGTTGACCCGCACTTCACCACCCCGAACGATGCGGTAAACGAGTGAACGGGGGGCGCCTTTCAGCCGGGCAAGCAGGAAATTGTCGAGACGCTGCCCCGCATCGTCAGGGGACACTTCGACGATGCGGGCCCCTGCCGCGGATTTGGAAGATTCTTCAGACATACCGACAGTCTATCGGTTTTCATAGCCAATTGAAGCACTTAAGAATCATTGCTACACTCCGACCTGCTTTTGTTTCCGCGCCGATCCTTGGCCAGCCCGAAGACGCAACCCGCCCCAGTGCGAACAGTCTTCATT
>CAIXOY010000064.1 GCA_903921135.1 uncultured Gammaproteobacteria bacterium | reverse complement strand
GGCGCGATCGAGTACGCCTACCACCTGATGGCGAAGGCAGCGGGCATCACCATGAGCGAGTGCCGGCTGCTGGAAGAAAACGGGCGCCGTCACTTCATGACGCGGCGTTTTGATCGCCTCGCGGGAGGCGCGAAACTGCACATGCAGTCGCTCTGCGCGCTGGCGCATTTCGATTTCAATCAGGCCGGTGCCTATGCCTACGAGCAGGCCTTGCTGACGATCCGCAGGTTGCAGCTGCCGATGGCCGCGGTGGAGGAACAGTTCCGCCGGATGGTCTTCAACATCGTCGCGCGGAATCAGGATGATCACGTGAAAAACATTGCCTTCCTCATGAACCAGCAGGGCGAGTGGTCGCTCGCGCCCGCCTTCGACGTCACCTACAGCTACAACCCGGCCGGTTCGTGGACGGCGACGCACCAGATGACCCTGAACGGCAAGCGCGAGGGTTTCGTACTGGCAGATTTCGACGCCTGTGCGAAAGCGGCAGTGATGAAGCGGGGCCGCGCCGCGAAGATCATTGAGGAAGTGCAGGCGGCGGTGAAGCGGTGGCCTGAGTTTGCGGCCGAGGCCCGGCTCGCCGATGACTGGCGCGACAGAATCCGCAAGACGCACCGCGAGTCTTTCCCGAAAAAATGAGCATCAACGCATCCATCGTCGAAGACGCCGCCCTCGAATGATTCGGGGTGCTGAGCTATGCGGTCGAACACAGGTCTCAGCTCGCCTGCCACTCCCGCGCCATCGCCACGATGATCTGCTCACCATTGGCCAACCCCCCACCCCCCGACCTACCATAGCCCCGAAGCATCATCTGGAGAGGCCACCATGGGCGAAGCGATCGACGATCCGCGCGAGCGCGCGGCAGGCGCAGCACTCGATACCGACGCAGCCCGCCAGGAGGAACTCCGCGAGAACCGCGCACGCTGGGAGGCGGACACACGCGGCCCATCGGTGGCTGCCGAGGGCGAGCGCAAGCCTGCCTTCCGCACGCAGGCGCTCGACTGGGAGATCGCACCGCTCTACACGCCGCTCGATCTGGCCGACGCCGGTTTCGATTACCAGAAAGATCTGAACTTCCCCGGCCAGTACCCCTTCACGCGCGGCACCGAGCCCAACGGCAAGCGCACGCGGCTCTGGACCATGGCGCAGGTGACGGGCTTCGGCCGTGGCATGGCATGGGCCGAGCGCGCACGCTACATGCTGGACCAGGGCCTGCAGGGCTTGATCCTCGAGTACGACCTGCCCACCACCAACGGCTACGACAGCGACAACCCGCTGGTCGCAGGCGAGGTGGGGCGTGCGGGCATGGCTCTCGACAGTCTGGAGGACATGGTCGAGGCCTTCGATCTTCCCTTCGACAAACTCAAGTACCTGATGAGCGTGTGCAACGCGCCGCAGCCCGTGAACCTCGCGATGATCATCGCCGCGCTCGAGGCCCGCGGTGTGGACCCGAAGAACTTCGTGCTGCACATCGTGAACGGGATCCTGATCGAGTACACCTGCGTGGGGCGTTACATCTATCCGCCCGAGCACGGGCTGCGCATCGCCACCGATTGCTTCGAGTGGATCGTGCGCAACCAGCCGCACTGGGCGCCGATCTCGATCATCGCCGCGCAGCTGCAGCCCTCGCGCGCGAACCCGGTGCAGGAGATCGCTTTCTCCATCACCATCGCCATGGCCTACATCGATGCCATGCTCGAGCGCGGCTTCGATATCGACACGGTCGCGCCGTATTTCCATTTCGTGATCAATATCGACATGGATTTCTTCGAGGGCATCTGCAAGCTGCGCGCGTTCCGCAAGCTCTGGGCCCGCACGATGAAAGAGCGCTACGGCGCCACCGCGCCCGCGGCCATGAAGCTCCGGGTGATGACCTCGCCCAGCACCACCTCGCTCACGCTGCAGCAACCGCTGAACAACATCGGCCGCCTCGCGATCATGGCGACGGCCTGCGCGCTGGCAGGTGCTGGAGAGACCATGACCACGCCGCTCCACGACGAGGCGCACGCGCTGCCCTCGGGTGACGCCATCCGCGTGGGGGCTGCCATCCAGCATCTGGTGGCGCACGAGACCGGTGTGGCCGACACCACCGACCCGCTTGCGGGCTCCTACTACGTCGAGTCGCTCACCAAGAAAATCGAGGACGCCGCGCACGAGGAGATCGACCGCGTGCTCGCCATCGGCGGCGCGCGCAAGGCGATCGAGCAAGGCTATTTCCAGCGTGAACTGGGGCGCGAGCAGTTCCGCCGCCAGCGCGAGATGGAGTCCGGGCGTCGCAAGCTCGTGGGCGTGAACCACCTCGTGGCGGAAGAACCCAAGCGCGAACTCGAGATCTGGCGTCTTGCCGATGACATGGAAACCCAGCAGATCGCCAAGCTCGCCGCACTGCGTGCGCGGCGCGACCAGCCGGCGGTGGATGCCGCACTCGCCGCCGTGCGCGAGGCTGCGCGTTCGGGTGCGAATCTGGTCGACCCCTGCCTGGTGGCCGTGAAGGCGCTCGCCACGCACGGGGAGATCTGCAACGCCATGCGTGATGTCTTTGGCGAGCATCATCCGGATAGTCAGACGGCAGGGGTGTGATGCGCCTTTCCTGCCTGCTGGTCTCTGCACTGCTGCTCGCTGCCTGCGGAGGCGATCCGCGCCCAAGCAGCAGTTGCCGGATCCCCGCTGATGGCAAGGTGCTCGCGATCGGGGATTCCATCACGCGTGGCCACGGCGCCGATGGCCACGGTTACCCCGAACAGTTGCAGGAGCTGCTGCGTGCTTCGCCAGGACGCGCCGCCGTACAGGTGCTGAACATGGGCGTAGACGGCGAGCGCAGCGACGGCTTGCTCGCGCGCATCGATGCGGCCATCGCCGCGAACGCCCCTGCGGTGGTGCTCATCACCACCGGTGGCAACGACCTGCTGCGGCGTGTCGATGAGGCCTCAGTGCGCTCCAATCTCGGTGCGATCGTGCAACAGGTGCACATGGCGGGCGCCTGGCCGGTGGTGTTCGCGGTGCCCAAGCCGACGCTCTCCGTTGCGGTGGGCTTCGGCTCGGATCACGAGATCTATCAGGAACTGGCCGATGGCGGCACGCGAGTGATCCCGGAAGTGGTGGGTGATGTGCTCGCCGACGATGCCCTGCGATCCGACACCATCCACCCCAACGCGAACGGTTACGCGCGGATGGCGCAGGCCGCTTTCGATGCCCTGTCGGAGTGCCGTTGATGCGCGCAGCCGTTTTTCACGCCGCCGGCAGCCCCCTGTCGATCGAGCAGGTACCCGATCCGCATCCTGCGGCCGGTGAGGTGCTAATAAAGGTCGCGCGCGCCGGCATCTGCGGCTCGGACTTGCAGGTGGCCAAGCTCGGTGCAGCCGCGCCTGGCACGATCTTCGGGCACGAGTTCGCCGGACGCATCCTCGAGGTGGGCGCAGGCTGCGGCTCGCAGTGGCGCACGGGTGATGCTGTGACGGCGCTGCCCATCCGCGTATGCGGGCACTGCGAAGCCTGTGACGAGGGCGCACACGCGCTCTGCCCCTCGGTGGTGTTCACCGGTACCACGCTCGCCTTCAGCGGCGCCTATGCGCAGTACGTGACGGCGCCGGTGGCCATGCTGCAGCGACTGCCTTCCGGCGTGGGCTTTGACGAGGGCGCGATGATCGAGCCGCTTGCGGTGGCCTTCCATGCGGTGGGGCGCGCGGAACTCGCGCGCGGTGCCTCTGTGCTGGTGCTCGGCGCAGGCCCCATCGGTGCAGGCGTGGCGCTCTTTGCACGCCATGCCGGTGCGCGGCATGTGGTGGTGAGCGAGTATTTCCCCTCGCGGCGCGAGCGGGCGTTGATGCTGGGTGCCACCGCGGTGCTGGATCCGGGTGCTGAGGATGTCGCGGCGCGCTTCGCGGCCATCACGGGGCATGCGCCCAAGGTGATCTTCGAGTGCGCCGGCAAGCCAGGGATGATCCAGCAAGCGGTGGAGCTGGCGGGGCTGCGCGGGCGCGTGGTCGTGGTGGGACTCTGCCTGCAGGAAGACCGCATCCTGCCGCTGCCGGGCTTCCTGAAGGAGCTCTCGATCAGCTTTGCGCAGTGCTACCACGAGCGCGATTTTGCCGCCGTGATCGATGCCATCGCGCGCGGTGAGGTGGCGCCGCAGCCCATGCATACCGCCACGGTGGGCTTCGATGAGTTGCCGGAGGTCTTCGATTCACTGCGCGGCGCCTCGCCGCATTGCAAGGTGTTGATCGATCCCGCGCGGTGACAATTCTGCGGTCGGGGCCGGGTCTCCTGGCCCTCTTGTCGCACCCGCGCTTCCGCCCGAGCCCTTCCCCCGCTCGCTCACGCCTCGGCACATCCCTGTGCCGAGGCTGCCGCTTCCGTGAAATCGTTCCCGACGATTTCACGGAAGATGGCCGCTCCCGGGAGAATGACTCGGGCGGAATCGCTCGATCCTTCGCTGTGCAAGAACCCCGTAGGAGCGGGCCACGCCCGCGACCAACCGCGCGCTCCTGAACGCTCAACCCCCGAACCCGATCACCGAAGGATCCCCGCTCTGGCTCGCCCAGATCGCGCGGCGGTGCACCATGCGCCAGCCTTCCGCGCGGCGCTCCCAGCGGTCGATGTATTCGCCGTTGCTGTCGAAGAGGCGCGGGTCTGCCGGATCTTTGCTGCGGTGGCGTGCCTGCACATAGCTCCGCGATAGCGCGTGGTCCCCGTCCACCTCGATGATGATGCTGCCGAGAAGATGCTGGCTCGGCCCGCAGACATCGAGGAACTGCCGGAAATTCGCGAGCAGCGCCTCGCGTCCGTGCACATCGGTGCCGCTGTCCGTGTAATCGAAGCTCACCTCTGCTGCGACCACCTCGGGGACGCGCGCCCACTCGCGGCTGTCGAGAATGCGGGCAAGGGTGGCGAGCAGAACGGCGATATCGCGCTCGTCCAGCAGCCGTTGCAGGGCCTTTGACTGATCCATTGTGGATGTCCTCGTGCGGGTTGGGCGAACGATACACCGGGGCACCGCGATGCCAGTACACTCGGGCCAGTGTTCATACCAACGAGGAGCGCGCGATGGGCAGGCTGGACGGCAAGGTGGCGATCGTGACGGGCGCGGCCCGCGGCATGGGTGAGGCAACGGCGCGGGCCTTCGTTGCCGAGGGCGCGCGCGTGCTGGTGGCCGATGTGCTGGAGGAAGAGGGCTGCGCCCTCACTGCCGAACTCGGGGAGGCCGCACGCTTCTGCCGGCTCGATGTGAGCAGCGAGGAGAGTTGGGCCGCGGCGCTCGCGGCCGCCGAGTCGGCGCTGGGGCCCGTGAACGTGCTCGTGAACAACGCCGCCATCAATGATTTCCGTTCGCTGCTCGACTACGACAAGCAGAGTTTCCAGCGTGTGCTGGACGTGAACCTCCTGGGCACCATGCTGGGCCTGCGGTATGTGGGTGAGGCGATGGTGCGCCGGCGCAGCGGTGCGATCGTGAACATCGGTTCCGTCGACGGCACCCGCGGCGCCAACGGCTACTCGGCCTACGTCACCAGCAAGTGGGCCGTGCGCGGGCTGACGCGCGCTGCAGCCATGGAATTCGGCCCCCGGGGCGTGCGCGTGAACGCGGTGCTGCCGGGCGGGGTCTATACCGCCATGGGCAATCCCAACGGCTTGAGCGTGGAGCAGATAAACCGCGGCTATACCAACGTTCCGCTGCAGCGCGTGGGCATGCCCGGCGAGATCGCGCAGGCGAGCGTGTTTCTCGCGAGCGATCAGGCCTCCTACATCTGCGGCACCGAACTGGTGGTGGACGGGGGATGGATCACGGGGATCTATCACCCGCATTTTCCGGGTGCGCCCGGGGATCAGGGTTACGGGGGCTGAGGCGCCTCGACGATGGCGCGGCTGAAGCCCAGCTCGATCTTGATACCGTTCGGGTCGTGCACCACCAGCTGGAAGATGCCGAACTGCGGATAGCTCACGCGCTCGAAGGGGACTGCGTTCTGCGCGAAGCGCTCCGCGTAGCCCTCCAGATCCTCGCAGGCGATGGCGAAGTGATCGAGCCTTGCGGGGATGCTCGCCTCAGGCGTGTGTGCCGCGCTGCGTATCAGGTGCAGCATCGGGTGCCCGCCCGTGTCATAGAGCCATGCACCGCGCGGCGGCTCCCCGGACGGCGCGGCCAGCGCGCCGGGGATGGACCCGCTCACCAGGCCGATCACCTCGGTGTAGAAGCGCAGGCTCTCGTCGAACTGCGCGGTATGAATGTTCACGTGATCCAGTCGGGTGACGCGCACGGGTTACAGTCCTCATCCGGATGGAGCAGGCACAGTGCCTGCGGCTGTGTCAGTGTGACCCAAGAATAATCGTTTCAGGAGGGGAGAATCGCATGGATCAGGAACGCGCTGCATTCGAAGGCGGTGTCGCGGTCATCACGGGTGCCGGGTCTGGCATTGGCGAGGGCTTGGCGCTGCACGCGGCCTCCCTCGGCATGAAGGTGGTGCTGGCCGATATCTCTGTCCCGCGCATGGAGGCAGTTGCTGCCGTCATTCGCGCATCGGGTGCCGAGGCGATGACAGTGCACACCGACGTCTCGAGCCCCGAGTCCATCGATCGCCTTGCCGCCACCGTGCACGAGACCTGGGGCGATGTGCGCCTGCTTGTGAACAACGCGGGCGTGGAGACGCTGGGCTTCATCTGGGAGATTCCCGCGGCGCTCTGGGAGAAGACCCTCGACATCAACATCCACGGCGTTATCCACGGCGTGCGTGCTTTCGCGCCGCGCATGCTCGCGGCCGGCAAGCCTGCGTGGATCGCCAACACCTCCTCGGTGGGCGGCTTGGGGATGATGCCCGTCCAGGCGGCGTACATCCTCTCGAAGCACGCCGTGCTGTCTTTTTCCGAGTGCCTGCGTCTCGAGATGCTCGTGAAGAAAGCGCCCATCACTGTCTCGGCCATCCTGCCGGGGCCGGTGGCGACCAAGATTTTCGATGACACGCAGCCGGTGGAGGAGCGGATGGCGCTGCACCACCGCGAGGTGATGCGCGCGATGCTCGAGCACGAGGGCATCACGGGCGTGGAGGCGGCGCGGCGCATCTTCAGCCAACTGGCGGCTGGCGATTTCTGGGTCACCACGCACCGCGAGATGACGCAGGGCATGGCGCAGCAGCGCGCGGCGTATCTGGCGGCCATGGCAACGCCCGAGCTGACGCCGGTGACGGAGCAGTTGCTGGGCTCGTTCTAGGCGCAGGGCCCGCGCGTTCCCGCGCTCCACCACACAAGGCGTCCGCATGATCACCGTACTCGACCGCATCGATGTCGCTCCCGCCGATCTGCCCGCACTGCGCGCGATGCTCCGCGAGCGCTATGTGCCGGGCGCGCAGGAGCGCGGCCTGGTGTTGCAGGGTGAGTGGGTATCGCCGCCGCTCGCGCTTGCCGACCAGTACAACACGCTGTGGTTGCGCTGGTCTTTGCCGGATGCCGGCGCGTTCTGGGCCATGCGATTCCGCTCCGGCGATCCCGCGGTAGCTGCGTTCTGGCAAGAGATCGACAGCCTTGTCGAATCGCGCGAGCGCCGCTTTCTGGTATCTGCAAACGCGGAGCTTCCGGGGCCTGAGGATGTATCGCCTTTTCTGGTATCGCCTGCGCAGTG
>CAIXOY010000063.1 GCA_903921135.1 uncultured Gammaproteobacteria bacterium | reverse complement strand
GCGCAATCGCTGCGCTGACGCGGCCGATCACTGCGGCCTGATACCCGGCCGCGACGAGTCCGGCGACGCATTCCTCTGCTGCGGCGGTTGGCACTGCGGCGAGCAGTCCACCCGCGGTTTGCGGGTCTACAAGCAGCGCCTGTTCTATGAGGTCCAGTCGGTCGATGCCATCAATCTGTGACAGCGCCGCCGCATTGGCGGTGTGCAGCGAACTCCGGTAGCCGGCGGCAAGACATTCCCGCGCACCCGGCAGCGTCGGTAGCGCGGCGGCCGCGAGCTCCGCGCCCATACCCGAGGCGCGCAGCATTTCACCCAGATGCCCCAGCAACCCGAAGCCGGTGACGTCGGTGCAGGCACCGATACCGTGGCGGCGCAGGATCGCGATCGCAGCGGCATGGCCCTGCTGCATCACCCGAAGCGCTTCGCTGATCCAGTGGCCGTCCGCGGCGCCGGCCATATTGGCCGCAAAGAGAACACCTGTACCGAGTGCCTTGGTGAGGATGAGAGCCTGGCCGTCACGCAGGCCGGATTTGAGCAACAGGCTCTCGCGCGGCGCGAAGCCGTTCACGCTCAGCCCGAAGCCCAGTTCGGCTCCCTCGCTGCTGTGACCTCCTGCGAGTATCACGCCATCGGCCAGCAAGGCGCTGCGCGCGCCGTCCATGAGTTGACCGAGGGTGTCGCGCACGATGTGGGCTGCGGCGTGTGGAACGGTCGCGATCGCCAGCGCGGAGTGCGGCTTCGCGCCCATCGCGTGGAGGTCGCCGAGTGCGTGGACGGTGGCGATGCGCCCCAGCAGCCACGGATCCTCGACGAAGGCGCGGAAGTAATCGACGCTCTGCACCAGCACCTGTCCCGGCGGTGGCGCGATCACCGCGGCATCCTCGGCACTGTCGATACCGTGCAGCAGATCACCCGATGTGGATCCGCCGAGGCCGGCAAGGATGGCAGACAAGGTCTGTGCATCGACCTTCGCCGCACATCCGCCGCAGCGCATGCCTTCCGGCGCGGATAACACCTCGGGCGCCACGGGCGTTACACGGTACATGGACATGAAGCGGCGATCGATGCGGTCCTTCCATTGCCATACCCAGCGGCCCGCGGCGAAGAAGTGCCCGCGGGAGGCCACCGCGTGTTTGCCGCCCGTCGCGATCAGCGACAGAAAACGCCTCTGCGGGTGATAGGGAAGAAGGGGCTCGTTGCGGAGCGCGCGCCCGAGATTGTCGGCCAGGACCTCTCCCTCGCGGACCGCATACACGCCGCTCTTGGCGACCCGTTCCGGCAAAGAGGCGATATCTCCGGCGGCAAACACGCGCTCGTGCGAGACGGAACGCAGGCTCTGCTCTACCCGCACGAATCCCGCCTCGTCGCAGGCAAGGCCCGCATCGCGTGGCCAGGAGGGCGCGGCCGCGTGGATCGCCCACACCGGAAGATCGCATGCGATGCGGCGACCATCCGCGAGCGCCAGGGCATCGATGTGTGCCGACGCGACGCGGGCCCCGCACAGGATCCCGATGCCGCTGCCTGCGAGACGCGCTTCGAGACTGCGCCGAACGCGGGCGGTGTGTCCCTCCAGGATCCGCGCCCCCGCACAGGCAAGGACGATGCGGGCTTCGGTGCCTGCGGTCACGTTCTGCTGCAGGCGCCAGGCGATCGCGAGCGCAATCTCGACGGCGGCGGCGCCTCCTCCCACGACCACGATGTGTCGCGGCCCCTGGCCCGCAGCAATCATGGCTTCGGTCTTTTCCCAGACGCCCACGAAGCGGTCTATGGGCTTGACCGCCACACCGTGTTCCGCCGCACCCGGGATGCTGTCCAGCGCAGGACGTGATCCGGTGTTCAGCGACAGCAGGTCCCAGCCCAGTCCGCCGCGATCCTGCACCTCGACCGTGCCGTGCTGCATGTCGATTGCCGTGAGGCTGCCGTGCACGAAGCGGGCGCCGGTGGCAGCGCACAATCGCGCGAGGTCGATGTGGCAGTCGGCGTGGGTGTAGTGCCCGGCGACAAGGCCCGGGAGCATGCCGGAGTAGGGCGTGTGCACATCACGGCTGAGCATCGTGACGCGCACACCCGGCAGGGGCTTCATGCCGAAACGGCGCAGGACCGCCACGTGCGCGTGACCACCGCCTACCAGCAGCAGTTCGCGCTGTACCACGCGCTCACCAGGGATGCGGGAGTACTTCATGCCGGCGTTCAGGCGTCCGGCCCTGCAATGGCCATGTGGCGCAGGATCCTGCGCAAGTGCTCGCGGTCGGCACTTTCCAGCGGCGCTACGAGCGCGTCGTTGACGCGCACGGCGGCGCTCTCCAGCACGGGCTGCAGTTCCCGCCCGGTGGACGTCAGAAACACCCTCGTCACGCGTCGGTCCGCCGTGCAATGCACGCGCTTCACATAACCATCAGCTTCCAGTCGTGCCAGGGCGCGCGTGGCGGCCGCCTTGTCCGCTGACACCGTGTCGGCGAGCGCTTGCTGCGAGCGACCGTCTTCGATGTAGAGCGCGAAGAGATACAGGTAGCGGCCAGGCCCGAGCCCAAGTGGCGCGAGTTCGCGCTCCAGCATGCGCAGGCTGCGCCGCCGCAGGAGGGCTATGTAACGCGCCTCGATGTCGGCAAGTTCAATCATGCGCCATGGCTCCGGCACCCGGCGCCTGTCCGGGCGCGGCCTTGCCCACTTTCAGCCACCAACCGCCGATCGCCATCACGATCATGGAGGCAGCGAACACCAGGAAAAGATCCTGCTGAGCGAGCGTACTGGCCTCGCGGATGATCATGGCGTCAAGTGCCGCCAGTGCGGACTGCGGATCCTGGGTGGGTCCCTGCAGGGACTGCAGCAATTGAAGTCCCTCGCTCTCGCCCCCTCGGGAAACGGTTTCCACAAGACGCTCCCGATGCACGACCGTGCGCTCGTCCCAGAAGGTCACCCCGATGGCCGTGCCGATGCTCGAGGCGAGCATGCGCCAGAAGTTGAAGAGTCCGGCGGCGCTGTTGATTTTCTCGGGCGGCAGCCCGGTCATGATCGTCATCATGAGCGGTATCCAGGCGAGCGGCATGGCTACGCCGATGGCGAATCGCGTCATCGCGAGGTACTCGAAGGACACGCCCGTGGTAGAGCGCGCATGCATCCAGAGCGCCCATGCTCCCACGATTCCGCCCAGGGTGATCAGCGGGCGCGGATCCATTTTCCGGAACACCTGACCGACCACGGGAAGGGTGATCAGCGGGATCAGGCTGGTTGTAGCCATCACGATTCCGGACACGCGCGCGTTGTAGCCCAGCACGGTCTGCATCCAGATCGGATAGATGACGCCGGAAATCACCAGCCCTGCGTAGAAGATCGAGATCAGCGTACAGCCCAGCACGAAATTGCCGTGGGCGAAGATCGAGAAGTCGACCACGGGGTGCGCCTCGTCGCGCTCCCAGGCCCAGAAGAGCAGCAGGCAACTGGCGGATGTCGCTAGCAGTGCACAGATCTGGCCCGAGGCGAGCCAGTCGAGTTCGTGGCCGCGATCAAGCGCAAGCTGCCCGGTGATGACGCCGGTGACCAGCAGGAACAGCCCGATGAAATCCACGGGGCCGCGCACCCGCTCGGACTCGTAGGGACCGACGAGCACCCACACCGACCAGGCCGCCAGCAGACCGAAAGGAAGGTTGATGTAGAACACCCAGGGCCAGCCGAGCGTGTCGGTGATCAGGCCTCCCAGCACCGGGCCGGCGATCGGTGCGACGCCGCTGGTCAGGCTCCAGATCCCGAGCGCGAGCCCGTGTTTTTCCGGTGGATAGATCTTCAGCAGCAGCGATTGCGAGAGCGGCAGCAGCAGGCCGCCTGCGAGCCCCTGGAAGGCGCGGAACATCAGCAACTGGTCGAAACTGGTGGCGGCAGCACACAGCCAGGACGCGAGCGTGAACAGGAGCACCGAGGTCACGAAGGTCCGTACCTGCCCGAACTGCCCGGTGATCCAGCCCGACAGCGGGAGCATGACGGCCAGGCAGACGCCGTAGATCGTCATGATCCAGCTCGCCTGCGACGGGGTCGCGGCAAGGTCGCCCGCGATCGTGGGCAGGGCCACCACCACGATGGTGGTGTCCAGCACGTTCATGAAACTGGCAGTCGCGATACCGACCGATGCGATCGTCAGGGGTAAGCCGGTCAGGCGCTGTTGACCGGAGGGGCTCACTGCGCAGCGCCCGTTCCCGCAGCGGCGGCAATCGTGGCGGTGACGAGTTCATCCGCACCTTCATCCCGGTCGTCGAACGCGGTCGACGTACCCAGCGGGGCGTCTCTGGCGGTGGTCACCGTGCGCGAAGTGCTGCGCTCGTGGGTGTCTACCGATACATGAAGGCCCGCGCCGAGCGGAAGCGGGTGGGTCGGATCGATGCCGCCCTCGATGTGTATGCGCACCGGTACGCGCTGCACGATCTTGATCCAGTTGCCCGTGGCATTCTGCGCGGGCAACAGCGCGAAGACCGAGCCCGTGCCGTTGCCGATGCTCTCGAGGCGGCCGGCCAGTTCCAGCTCGTCTTCGTAGAGGTCGGAACGTATCTGCACACGCTGCCCCGGGCGCATGTTCCGCAACTGGTTTTCCTTGAAGTTGGCCTCCACCCACACAGCGCCCGCCTCGGCGATGCTGAAGAGCGGTGTGCCCGGAGCCACGCGCTGCCCGAGTTGCACGCGGCGCTTTGCGACCCTGCCGTCGACCGGTGAAACGATGCGCGCCTTTTTCAGCATGCGCCAGGACGAGCGCAGGCTGGAGGCGGCAGCGCTGACCATCGGGTGCGCAGCGATATCGCCTGATCCAGCCCTGACCACCGCCTCAGCCAGCGCACGGCGCGAGGTTTCGAGTTCGCCGTCGGTCTCTTCGGCGCGTGTCCTTGCTGCGTCCAGTTCTTCTTCTGCCAGCATGCGCCGTGCGGCAAGGCGTTTGCGGCGCTCGTACTCCTCCACTGCCAGGCGGTGCGTGATTTCCTTCAACTTCAATTCGGCGCGGGCCCGTTCCACCTGCGCGCGCCTTGCCTGTACTTCCTGTACTGCAAGGCCGAGCATCTGCTTGCGCAAATCCAGTGTGAGCAACATGTCCCCGTCCGCGATCAGGGCGAGCGTCTGGCCTGCGCGCACCGGCTCGTTGTCCTCCACGCCGACCTGCACGACAGGACCGTCCACCTCGGCGGAAACAGTAATGAGATTGCCGGTGAGGTAGGCGTTGTCGGTGGTTTCACGCCACTGCCCGACAGTCAGGTACCACCAGGCGCCGCCACCCGCGGCGCTGCAGAGCAGAAGCAGGATGATGAGAATTGTCAGATGACGGCGACGCGGGCGTACAACAGATTCCATGACGACTCCTTTAGCGGCGCGGCATCATAGAGGCGTGTTAGTTGATCGATCAACGATGGGGCGAAGGTATTTCCCGCCGGCCCGTCTTCGGGGCGCGCTACACTGCGACCGTGGCTGTCTTGCCCCCGGGTTCTGTCATGGATCTTGTTCCTTACGCTGTGCCTTTTTTCCTCGGGGCAATCATCCTCGAGTTCGTATGGGGCCGCTGGTCGGGTAGCGACACCTACCGCTTGAACGACACGGTCAACAGCCTGAGCCTTGGTGTCCTGAGCACCGCCACCAAGTTGTTGGGCCTGAACCTGGCCGGCCCGGTGTTCGCTGCTGTGGCGACGCATTTCGCGCCATTACGCCTCGACCCCTCGTCTGTATGGACCTGGCTTTTCGCCTTGCTCCTGTTCGACTTCTGCTATTACTGGTTCCATCGCATCAGTCACGAGCGGGCACTGTTCTGGGCCTCACACGTGGTCCATCACCAGAGCGAGGATTACAACCTCTCGACCGCCCTCAGGCAGACAAGCACAGGCTTTCTGGTGGCGTGGGTGTTCTACATACCCTGCTTTTTGCTGGGTGTTCCGGCCGAGGTTTTCGTCACGGTCGGTTCCGCCCACCTCATTTACCAGTTCTGGATCCATTCCCGGCACATCCCCAAGTTGGGTGTTCTGGAATGGTTCCTCGTCACGGCCTCCAACCATCGTGTGCACCATGCCCGCAACCCGGGTTACGTGGACACCAACTACGGAGGGCTGCTGATCATCTGGGACCGTGTGTTCGGCACCTTTGCAGAGGAAAAAGACGAAGAGCCTTGCGTGTACGGCATCACGACCCAGCTGCGCAGCTGGAACCCCGTCTGGGCAAACCTCCATATCTACCGGGATATGTGTGTGGACGCTGCGGCTTCGGGGTCTTTGCGCGGCGCACTTCGCGTGCTCGGGGCGCGGACGGGCTGGCATCCTGAGAGCAGTCCGCTCGCGAACAAACCGCGGAGCCCCTTCGATCCCTATGACCCTGCCACGCATCCGGCCACGCGCTGGTACGTGGCTGTGCAGTTTCTCTGCGCAGTGGTTTTTTCACTCTGGTTCGAGCAGGTCGCCGGGGAGCTTGATGCTGGCGTGAAGTGGCTGGCGTTTGCCTGTCTGGTGACCTGGCTGGCCGGTCTGGGTGCTCTGCTTGAGCGATCCCCCCAGGCCCGGCGCATCGAGGGTGTACGCATCGTGATGCTGGTCGGCGTGCTTGCTGCCTCGGGTGCCAGTGTCCCGGTTCTGCTGTGGATGCTTGCCTATGCGTGCATCTCCGGGGCTTGGCTGCGAAGTCTTCTGCCCGGGCTTGCCGTTAAGGCGGAACCGTCGCCGGGCGCGGCTTCACACCTCACTCCCGAAAAAAGTCGGGACGGGGCCTGACCACCGGGCGTTTGGTGATCTACAATCCTTGGCGCTGAACGAGTATTCACCAAGGCTTCGATGAGCATTTCGAAGACTACTATCGCGACACCCGGCCGGTTCCAGAAGGTAACCGAAAGGGTTCGTTTGCCCGTGATGGCCGTGAAAATCGGCATGCGGGTTGTGGAACTTGATCGCCCGTGGACGGAAACCCCGTTCCTGTTCCAGGGTTTCGTCATCGAGAGCATGGAGCACATCGACGAACTCGCGAAGTACTGCGAAGAGGTCGTCGTTGAAGTCGACGGGGACCAGTGGGTGCCGGTCACCGAGCGTGGCGTTCTCAGCCCGCCCAAGGCGCGCGCGGCCTACGATTACCACGCTGCAACCCCGCGCGACTACGGTAATGCGCGCAGCGTGGTCACTAACACCCAGGCGCTCACCCGCACCCTCATGGATGACGTCCGGCTGGGCAAGGCCATCGACGTCAAGGAAGTCAAAGCCACGGTTTCTTCCGCCGTCAGATCGATCATCGACTCCCCGGATGCCATGCAGTGGATGCAGAAAGTGCGGGATCGAAGCCAGTACACGGCTGAGCACTGCGTCAACGTCGGTCTGCTTGCCATCACTTTCGGTCGTCACCTTGGCTACAGCGAGGAAGACCTGAACACGATCGGCATCGCCGGGATGCTCCATGACGTGGGCAAGGCGCTCACGCCGGTCGAGATCCTGCACAAGGACGGCGCTCTGAACGCCGAGGAATTCCTGGTGATGCGTCAGCACACCACGGATGGGCGCAACATCCTGATGGCACACCCGGAGGTGGCGCACGGCTCCGTCGATGCTGCCTATGCCCACCACGAGAGCCTCGATGGCACGGGCTATCCCCGCAAGATCAAGGCGAGCGGCATCTCCGATCTGACGCGCATCATCACCGTCTGCGACGTCTACGACGCCATCACCTCCGACCGCTGTTACCGTAACGGGCAGTCCTCGCTCCGCGCGATGGACGTGCTGAACCGCGAGGCAGGCCTCAAGTTCGATACCCGCCTGGTCGAGGAATTCGTCCGGTGTATCGGGCTCTATCCCACCGGCTCGGTCGTGGAGTTGCGCAACGGCGCCCACGGCATCGTCGTGGGCACCAACTACCGCAACCGTCGCCTGCCCCGCGTACTCGTGGTGCGG
>CAIXOY010000062.1 GCA_903921135.1 uncultured Gammaproteobacteria bacterium | reverse complement strand
TTTGGGGTTCGCCCCGACCCACCGTGCCCAGGTGGCGGAACTGGTAGACGCGCTAGTTTCAGGTACTAGTTGTAGAAATGCAGTGGAGGTTCAAGTCCTCTCCTGGGCACCACTCTCTCCTCTTCTGTTGCTGACAGTCGTGGTTTGTCGACGGCCCTGTCGTCCCTTACTGAGGGGCACAGTGCCGTGGCCAGCACCTGAACGTCGCGCGCATGGCGCGCTCCCACCGGCATGAACAACCCTTGCTCAAAAACCCCTCGTTGGAGGGGCAGTGCCCCCGATATCTGATGTGGGGGGTAGCCATGCCCCAGACACCTGATGTGGGAGGGGGCCATGCCCCGACACCTGATGTGGGAGGGGGCCATGCCCCGACACCTGATGTGGGAGGGGGCCATGCCCCGACACCTGATGTGGGAGGGGGCCATGCCCCCGACATTCGGGGTGCGGCGTTCACTCCCGCCCCGGTTCTGGGCGATCATGCACACACCTCCGGATACTTGAGTGGCGGCACGCGATGAGCACACCTCGCCAGCCTGCGCCCCGATGCTGAAACCCGCGTCGCTGCTGCGCGGAGACCGCCTGCCGCTCACCCTTTCCTCGCTCATCCTGGTGCTGGGGATCGTGGTGCTCACCGCGCGCATGCCACTGCTCTACGACATACAGCAACGCCTCGAGTGGTTCGCATACGACCTGCGCATGCGCCTGAACCTGCCGAACGAGACGGAGTTCGATCCGCAGGTGGTGATCGTGGACATCGACGAGAAGAGCCTCGCCGCCGAGGGTCAGTGGCCATGGGCACGCCGTCGCATTGCCGATCTGGTCGAGGCGATCAGCGGGGCCGGCGCGATGGTGGTGGCCTTCGACAGCACCTTCCCGGAACCCGAGCGCAACCCCATTGACCAGGTGCTGGAGACCGGCGCAGAGGGACTGGCACCCGAGGTGCAGGAAGCACTGGCCGCGCAACGCGAGTCGATGGACGGCGATCTCTACCTCTCCGGCGTCTTCGCCGCCAACCCCGTGGTACTGGGCTTCACGTTCACCACCGCAGAGGTCGAGGGCACGGGCGAGTTGCCCGCCTCCAGCGTGCTCTACGAGGGCGATCCGGACCGTGTGAGCTTCCTGCGCATGGAGACGCAGGTGGGGAACCTGCCCGCTCTGCAGGCCTCCGCGACGGCGAGCGGATTTTTCAGCGTCATGCCGGATGCGGATGGCGTGATACGGCGGGTGCCAACCGTCATCCGCCACGGGGACACGCTGTACGCCTCTCTCGCCGTCGAGGCGATGCGCATGGTGCTGGGGGCGGAAAGCGTCGAGGTGATCACCGAACCGGTTGGCGACACCGAGCGCATCGACCACCTGTCGATAGGGGGCATGCTGGACATCCCCACCGATGGCGAGGGTCAGGTGATCGTGCCCTTCAAGGGACGCAGCCCGCGATTCCTGTACCTGAGCGCCACGGATGTGCTGAACGGGCGAGTCGATGCAAGCGCCATGGAAGGCTCGGTGGTGCTGGTGGGCACCACCGCCGAAGGGCTGAAAGACCTCCGCGCGACACCGGTACAGGCCGTGTATCCCGGCGTCGAGGTGCATGCCACGACGATCTCCGCGCTCTTCGGCAGCGGATTTCCGGTCCGGCCGGCGTGGGCGCTGGGCGCGGACGTTGCCGTGCTGGCACTGAGCGGAATTGCTGCCATCGTACTGTTCGCGCGACTGGGGCTCCTCTGGAGCATCTTTGCGGCGCTGCTGCTGCTGGGTGCCGTGGCGGGGCTCAATTTCTGGCTCTGGTCAGCCAAGCAACTCGTGCTTTCCCTTGCAGCGCCGGTGCTCAGCCTGCTCGCGATCATCCTCGTGTATCTGGGCTTCAGGTTCCTGGAAGAAGCCCGCTCGCGGCGCGGCCTGAAGGAGGCTTTCGGGCAGTACGTTCCCGCGACGCTCGTGGAGGAGATGTTCCACGACCCCGACAAGGACTTCGGTTTCGAGGGCGAGAGCCGCGAGATGAGCGTGCTCTTCTCCGACATACGCGGCTTCACCACCTTGTCGGAGAAACTTGACCCGCAGGGGCTCAAGCAGTTCCTCAACGCCTACTTCACACCCATCACCGAGATCATCTTCCGCAAGCAGGGCACCATCGACAAATACGTGGGCGACATGGTGATGGCGTTCTGGGGCGCTCCGCTGCGCGATCATGCGCACGCGCAGAATGCCGTGGAAACCGCGCTGGCGATGCTCGATGCAATGCCGAAGATGCGCGCGGATTTCGGAGCACGCGGGTGGCCAGAGGTGGACATCGGCATCGGCATCAACACCGGGCCCATGAACGTGGGCGACATGGGCTCCTCTTTCCGGAGGGCCTACACGGTCATCGGGGACGCGGTGAACCTGGGCTCCCGGCTGGAGTCGCTCACCAAGTACTACGGCGTACGCCTGCTGGTGAGCGACAGCACGCGGGCCGCCGTGACGGGCGTGGCGTTCCGGCGCCTCGACCGGGTGCAGGTCAAGGGCAAGAGCGAGCCGATCGAGATCCACGAGGCCGTGTGCCTCTCCTCGCAACTCGAGGCGACACTCGCCGCCGAACTGGAAGCGCACGAGGTCGCGCTGGATGCGTATTTCGCAGGGGAGTGGGACACGGCCGCGGATCGCTTCACGGCGCTTGCAAGCGCCTTCCCCGAGCGGCTCGTCTACGGTGTCTTCGTGGAGCGCGTGGCCGAATTGCGCCAGACACAGGCCCCCGGCTGGGACGGGGTCTACGCCCACACGGCCAAGTGAGGCGCGGGCCGATTACTTCACGCCGTGCATCAGCCGGTTCATCAGCGGCGCGAACAGGAAGAAGGCCCCGCCGATCACCAGCGCCAGCCACCAAAGTTGCATGAACGTGGATGCGTACTGCGCCACCGAACTCTGGGCGCCATGCTCACCCCCGCCCGAGGCAACCGCGGCGATGAGGCCCGCGAGGTAATTCGCCATCGCCGTCGAGAGGAACCAGCCGCCCATCGCAAGGCCCACCTCGCGCGTCGCCGCGAGCTTGGTGACCATCGACAGCCCGATCGGTGAGAGGCAGAGCTCGGACATGGTGTGCAGCATGTACGTGAGCCCCAGGAACACCCAGAACACCTTCGCCCCGTCGGGGGTGGCATTGATGGCCGTCGCCAGCACCAGGAAGCCGAGCCCCGCACCGATCAGCGCAATGGCGAATTTGCGCGGGATCGAGGGGTTGACCCCACGGCGCTCCAGCGCCGGCCACAGCATGGCAAACAGCGGCGCGTAGATCAGGATGAACATCGGGTTCGCGGACTGGAACAGCGTGAAGTGGAAGGGCGCGTCCACGAAATCCCGCGCGAAGAAGTTGAGCGAGGAACCCGCCTGCTCGAACAGGGCCCAGAACAGGCAATTCGCCAGGAACAGCAGCAGCATCGCGATGTACCGGTGCAATTGCACCCGATCGCCCGAGCGGATGCCGCTCAGCACGAAGTGCAGCGCGAGCAGCGCCATCAGCCCCACCATCACGTAACCCAGCAAGGCGCTCTTGCTCAGCAGGAAGTAAATGACCGGCACCATCAGCAGCGCGCCGCCCAGCACGACAAGGGTCGGCTTGATGCCCTGGTGCGCTTCCGGCGCCTTGCCGATGTGTCCGAGCATTCCCGCGCGGAACTGGAACACCAGCACGCCGAGGATCATGCCGATACCGGCGGCAAGGAAGCCGTACTGGTTGCCAAAACGCGCGCCGATGACGGAGGCGCAGATGATCGGCGCGAAGAACGCGCCCGCGTTGATGCCCATGTAGAAGATCGTGAAGCCGGAATCCCGACGTGCATCGCCCGGGCGGTAGAGCGCGCCGACCATGGTGGAGATGTTCGGCTTGAAGAGCCCGTTGCCCGCCACGATCACCGCCAGCCCCACGAGGAACCACTGAAGGTCCGGGATCAGGAGCATGAACATGCCTGCCGCCATCAATGCTCCGCCGATCAGGATGGAGCGCTGGTAGCCTAGATAGCGATCGGCGATGAAGCCACCGAGGATGCCGGTGGCATAGACCATGGCGGTGTAGCCGCCATAGGTGAGGCTCGCCTGCTCGTTCGCCTCGCCCTCGGGCAGATGGCTGAAGAAGGTATCTGCCACATACACCGCGAGCAGCGCACGCATGCCGTAGAAGCAGAAGCGTTCCCAGAATTCCGCGCTGAACAGCATCCACAGGGAGCGCGGGTGGCCGAGGATCTCGCCCGGCGGTGGGGCTACCCATGCCTTCGCATCGTCGTTGGTGCTGGCTGCGGACATGGGTTTTCCTCAGGGAATGGCGGGGAAAGGAGCCCCGGCAGGTAAACGGAGGCCTCGGGCGCAGTTGCTGCACCCGGTAGACCGCGGGCGGGCTCCATGCCCGCGGATTCAGGACGCGCGCATCACTGCGCGCGATGCATCACCAGCGGCGGGGACGACGCTCGCCGCCGTTGCCACCATCGCTGCCGCCGCCGCCACCGCCACCGTAGCCGCCACCGCCGCTACGGCCACCACCGTAGCCACCGCCACCACCACCGGTGCGCGGCCGCTCCTCGCGGGGGCGAGCCTCGTTGACGCGCAGCGCACGGCCGGCGAATTCGAAGCCGTTCAGCTTGTTGATCGCGTTGGTGCCTTCATCAGCGGAGGGCATCTCGACGAAGCCGAAGCCTTTGGAGCGGTCGGTTTCGCGGTCGATGACCACCTTGGCCGAGGAAACGGTGCCGTGTTCGGAGAACAGCGTCATCAGGTCCTGGTCACGTACCGAATACGGCAGGTTTCCAACATAGATATTCATCAGGTTCGCTCACGAGGTGTCGGGATCGGACAGCGGCACCACGACCCCGACACCAGAATCGTCGTGTTGCCTGCTAAAAGCCCGCATTGCGCCGAGGACGCGCCGGGGGCCGGGCCATCATAACGGTAAATCCCGCGAATGGAACCGAGGGCTCCGCCCCTGCGGGAACGGTGTCTACGCAAGCCGCAGCGGATCCGGATCCGGGGCTCTGGCGCGGGGAGGCGGTGGGCTCAGGCCGAGAAGGGATCCCGGAGGATGATGGTCTCGTTGCGGTCGGGGCCGGTGGAGACGATGTCGATGCCCACTCCCACCAGCTCGGCGATGCGCTCGATGTAGCGGCGGGCGTTCAGCGGCAGCTGTTCCCAGTGCTGCACCCCGAGGGTGGACTCGCTCCAGCCGTTCACGGTCTCGTAGACCGGGATCAGGCTCTCGAAGTCTGCAGCGTCCCGGGGCGTGCCCACGATCTGGCCCGAGCTGTCTTCGTAGCCGATGCACATATTGATGGTCTCGAGGCCATCCAGCACATCGAGCTTGGTGATGCACAGCCCGCTCACGCTGTTGATGCGCACCACCTCGCGGAGCGAGACAGCATCGAACCAGCCGCAGCGCCGCGGACGGCCCGTGGTGGAGCCGAACTCGTGGCCACGCTGCGCGATGCGAGCGCCCACTTCGTCAAAAAGCTCAGTGGGGAAGGGCCCGGAACCCACGCGGGTGGTATAGGCCTTGGTGATGCCGAGCACGTAATCGAGGTAGAGCGGCCCGAAACCGCTACCAGTGGCGGTGCCGCCGGTGGTGGTATTGGAGGATGTGACGTAGGGATAGGTGCCGTGGTCGATGTCGAGCAATGCGCCCTGCGCGCCCTCGAACAGGATGCGTTTGCCTTCCATGCGGTACTGGTGAAGCATGGCCGGAATGTCGGCCATCATGGGCTTCAGCGTCTCGCCCATGCGCAGGGCATCTTCCAGGGTTTTGGCCACGTCGATGGCCTCCTGGTGGTAGTACTGCGTGAGCACGAAGTTGTGGTACTCCATGACCTCGCGCAGGCGTGCCTCGAAACGCGCAGGATCACGCAGATCGCCGAGCCGCAGGCCGCGGCGGGCCACCTTGTCTTCGTAGGCGGGGCCGATGCCGCGGCCGGTGGTGCCGATCTTGCGGTCGCCGCGGGCCTGCTCTCGGGCCAGATCCAGCGCCGAGTGATAGGGCAGGATCAGCGCACAGGCCGGGCTGATGCGCAGACGTTCGCGCACCGGAACACCGCGCGATTCCAGCGCGCCCATTTCCTTCAGCAGCGCCTCGGGGGAGAGCACCACCCCGTTGCCGATCAGGCAGAGCACGCCCTCGCGCAGCACGCCCGAGGGAATGAGGTGCAGCACGGTTTTCTCGCCGCCGATCACCAGCGTGTGACCCGCATTGTGGCCGCCCTGGAAGCGGACCACGGCCGCGACGTTCTCGGTGAGGAGATCGACGATCTTGCCCTTGCCTTCGTCACCCCACTGGGTGCCCAGGACCACCACGTTCTTCGCCATGACCATCGCCTATTCCAGGGTCTTCAGTTCCCACCCGCCGCTCGCCGAGGGCCGCAGTTCGCGGTCGCAACGGGAGGGAGGCATCTCGCCGGGCAAACCCGGCACCACGCATTCACCCGCGGCACGCAGGCGCTGGACTTCGTCCCAGGCCCCCGCCGCCACGGCATGCGGAACGAACACGGCCGCACTCTGCGGGCTGGGGCGCGCACGCGCCAGTCGCAGCAGCGACTTCAGATCGGTGTTGAATCCGGTGGCCGGCCGTGCACGGCCGAACACCTGACCGATGTCATCGTAACGCCCGCCGTTGGCGAGCGCCTCACCCTGGCCCGGGGCATAAGCCGCAAAGACAAGGCCGGTGTGGTAGTGGTAGCCGTGCAGTTCGCAGAGATCGAAGTGGAGCCGCACGCCGGGGGCGCGCGCCTGCACGGCATCGGCCACCTCTGCCAGCGCACGCAGTGCCGCAGTGATGCCGGGCGGCGCGTCCGCGAACAGCGCGGCGGCTTCGTCCAGTACTTCGCGCCCGCCGTTCAGGCTGGCCAAACGGGCAAGCATGGCGTTGTGGCCGGGTGCCAGCCCGGCGCCGGCCAGCAGGGCACGAATGGCGGGGTCGGATTTGTGCTGCAGCGCCTCGAAGAGATCGCTCGCCAGGGCCTCGGGCAGCGCGAGATGCTCCATCAGCGAACGGAAGATGCCCACGTGTCCGAGGTCGAGCGTAACCTGCTCCACCCCGGCAACGCGGAGCATCTCGAGCATCAGGCTCACGACCTCGATGTCGGCGGCAAGGCTCGCATCGCCATAGAGTTCGGCGCCCACCTGTATCGGCGAACGGGAAGCAAGCGGCGAGCGCGCGCGGGTGTGGAGCACGCTGCCTGCGTAACAGAGCCGCGACGGACCCTCCCTGCGCAAGCTGTGAGCGTCCATCCTCGCCACCTGGGGCGTGATATCGGGCCTGAGGCCAAGGCTGCGGCCAGAGATCTGGTCGGTGAGCTTGAACGTCTGGAGGTCCAGATCGGGGCCGAGCCCGATCAGCAGTGACTCGGTGAACTCGACCAGCGGCGGGATGACCAGCTCGTAGCCCCAGCGGTCGCAAAGATCGAGTAATTCGCGGCGCATGCGTTCTACGGTGCGCGCCTCGGCGGGAAGGAGTTCTTCAATGCCTTCCGGAAGCAGCCAGCGGCCATCGCCGGGCATCGAGGTGCCATTGCCGCCCATCGCCATCACCTCGCTCGCACTCGCAGGGCCCCGGCCGGGGGCTTCAGTTCAC
The DNA here is from genome assembly GCA_903921135.1 of uncultured Gammaproteobacteria bacterium. Taxonomy (GTDB): domain Bacteria; phylum Pseudomonadota; class Gammaproteobacteria; order Pseudomonadales; family UBA5518; genus UBA5518. Next base: position 13,082 of record CAIXOY010000062.1, on the reverse strand, counting down.
CAGATAGAGAAGTGCCGTTCCCGTCAGCATGCTGCAGAGCCCGGCAAGGCGCAGCCCGCGGTCGTCCATGTTGGCCGCCGTGGCCACCATGCCACGCCACGCCCGCGGTGCAAGAAAGGGCAATACGCCTTCGATCACCAGCACGAGGCACATCGCGATCGCGAACTCGTGCCACACGGCCCGAACCTAGCGGTTGCCGCTACGTCGGTCGAGGTAGCGGAAGAAATCGCTCTTCGGATCGAGCACCAGAACATCACCACCACCCCCGAATGCCTCCTCGTAGCCGCGGAGGCTCCGGGTAAAGGCATAGAATTCGGGGTCCTTGCTGAACGCATCCGCGTAGGTGGCCGAGGCTTTCGCATCGCCCTCACCGCGGATGAGTTCTGCATCGCGGTAGGCCTCAGCCTCGATGATCGTCACCTGCCGGTCAGCATCGGCGCGGATCTTCTCGCCCTCTTCCTTGCCGCGCGAGCGGTACTCGCGGGCGAGTTTCTCCCGCTCGGCGGACATCCTGTCGTAGACGGACTGTCTGACTTCGTCGGGGAGGTCGATCTTCTTGACGCGCACATCGATCACGCGGATGCCGAGCGAAGCCTGGACCGCGTCGTTCAGTTCGCGTGTGAGCTCGGACATGAGCTGTTCACGCTGCCCGGAGACGACCTCGTTCAGGCGGCGCTTGCCGAACTGGTTGCGCAGGCCGTCGTTGGTACGCGCCGCCAGGCGGTTGCGCGCGATGGACTCGTCACCACCCGTGGCGCGGTAGTAGGTCTCGACGTCCTCGATGCGCCACTTGGCGTAAGAGTCGACGATGAGACGCTTCTTCTCGAGGGTGTAGAAGTTCTCTGGCTGCGAGTCGAGGGTAAGAACGCGGGCATCGAAGACGCGCACCTCGTCGATGCCGGGCACCTTCACGTGCAGGCCTGGCGAGGTATTCGCCTCGATGAGGCGTCCGAAGCGCAACACCACCGCACGTTCGGTCTCGCGGATGACATAGAGGCTGTTGAAGACGAGCAGCAGGATGCCCAGCGTGAGGAACAGGTATCGGGACAGTCGGGCGTCCATCAGCGTCTCTCCCTCGAACGGGCAGCCGCAGCCTCTCGGCGCAGGCGATCCACCACTTCATCGGCAACCTGCTGGGCATCGGTGCCGGAGGCCGAGGAGCCTCCCGAGGCGGCGGGCGCGGCCGTCGCTGAACCGCGCGCATCCGGACGCACCATGCGGTCGATGGGCAGGTACAGCATGTTGTTGCCGCCCTCGACATTCACCATCACTTTCTGCGAGCCACCCAGCCAGCGCTGCATGGCGTCGATGTAAAGACGCTCGCGGGTGACTTCGGGCGCCTTGCTGTATTCGGTGAGCAGTTTCTGGAAGCGTTGTGCCTCACCCTCTGCCTCGGCGACCACCTTGGCGCGGTAGGCAGCGGCTTCTTCCAGAGCGCGCTGGCCGCGGCCTCGTGCCTCGGGGACAACGCCGTTCGCATAGGCGCTGGCCTCGTTCTTGGTGCGCTCCTCGTCTTCCTTCGCCTTGATGACGTCATCGAAGGCTGCCTTCACCTCGCGCGGGGGCTTCGCCTCCTGGATGGTCACAGCGACGATCTCGATGCCGGCGCCGTAGGTGTCGAGATAGCTCTGGAGTTTGACGCGAGTCTCGTCGGCGATCTGGGCGCGGCCTTCGGAGAGCACCTGCTCGAGTTTGCTGGAGCCCACCACGTGACGAAGCGCGCTGTCGGCCGCGTGGCCCAGGCTGATTTCGGGGTTCTGGACGTTCAGTACGAAGGACTTCACGTCGGCGATGTTGTACTGGACCTTGATCGGCAGCTCGACGATGTTCTCGTCCTGCGTGAGCATCATGCCGCTCGACTCGTACTGCCGCTCGCGGGTCACGTTGACGGGGAGAACGACATCGACCAGCCAGGGGTTCCAGTTGAGGCCCGGGTCGAGGATCTCGCTGAAACTCCCGAAGCGCAGCACCACCGCGCGCTCCTGCTCGTCGATCACGTGTACGCCGAGGTAGAACCAGATCGCACCCACGAGAGCGAGCACGAGGCCCAATGCGGCACCGGCCTGCGCGGCATCTCCGCCCCCGGACGATCCGCCCTTGCCGCCACCGAAGGCGGCGCCGAGCTTCTCGCGGAATTTGCGGAATGCCTCATCGAGATCGGGTGGGCCGTCACCGCCCCCCCAGGGATCTCGCTGCTTGCCGTTACCTGGCTCGTTCCAGGCCATACGCTGCTCCCGGGAAAAATGGAAATTCTGAAGGGCGCGCGATTCTAGCAGCAGAGTGCGGACATCCGCGACCCATACGCGCTCACTGTGGTGGTGCCTGCCGGCGACCGAGCAGCAACTGCTCCAGATCGCGCCGCGGCAGGCGCACCTCGATATTCATTGCACCGTCATCGTCAACCTGCTCGTCGACGACCGCGCCCTTACCGTAGAGCAGCGCCCGCAGACGCCCCTCGGAAGGCGCGAGCGAGAGCCACTCGTGCGCCATCTCGCCGCCGATGCGCTCGGCGACAGCCTCGCGGAGCAGATCCAGCCCTGCGCCGCTCTTCGCCGACACCCATACGCGCACAGGGCGGCCCGCTTCGTCGCGGTCGATACGTGGCGCGGCTTCGAGCAGATCGATCTTGTTGAAGACATCGAGGCGCGGCACCTCCTCGGCGCCGATCTCGGCGAGCACCTGCTCCACCTCGTGGGTGGTGTCGTCGCGGTCCTCGGCGCTCGCATCTATCACGTGCAGGAGGAGGTCCGCGAGGCGGGCTTCCTCCAGCGTGGCGCGGAAGGCCTCGACCAGCTGGTGGGGCAAATGCCGCACGAAACCGACCGTATCGGCCAGCACCATCGAGAGCGAATCGGGAAGGTCCACCCGCCGCATGGTCGGGTCGAGGGTGGCGAAGAGTTGGTCCGCCGCGTAGACACCCGCCCCGGTCAGGGCATTGAAGAGGGTGGACTTGCCTGCGTTGGTGTAACCGACCAGCGAGACGGCAGGCACCTCGGCCCGACGCCGTGCACGGCGTCCCTGCTCGCGCTGCAGGTGCACTTTCTCGAGGCGTCGGCCCAGCAGCTTGATGCGGTCGCGGAGCAGTCGGCGGTCGGTTTCGAGCTGGGTCTCACCCGGTCCACGCAGGCCGATGCCGCCTTTCTGCCGCTCGAGGTGCGTCCAGCCGCGCACGAGCCGCGTGGACATGTGCCGCAACTGCGCGAGCTCGACCTGCAGCTTGCCCACGTGGGAGCGGGCACGCTGCGCGAAGATGTCGAGGATGAGCCCCGTGCGATCGATCACGCGGCACTGCAGGCTGCGCTCGAGGTTGCGCTCCTGCGAAGGGCTCAGTGCGTGATTGAAGATGACCAGCGCGGCCTCGTGCTCGCGCACGGCCTGCCCGATCTCCTCGAGCTTGCCGCTGCCGACGAAGCTGCGCGGATCCGGGCGATGCCGGTGACCGAACACGAAAGCCACAGGATCACCACCGGCGGAGAGCACGAGTTCCTCGAGTTCGCGCGGATCCTCGCGGTCTTCGTTCTCGTCGAGTTCGAGGTGAACGAGTACCGCGCGCTCACCCGTGCCCGGCCGGTCGAAGAACACCTCAGTCGATGACCTCGTCCTCGTCGTCCTCGACGTCGTTGGGCGGGCCGAGGCGAACCGGACGCGAGGGCACCACGGTGGAGACCGCGTGCTTGTAGACCATCTGGCTCACGGTGTTCTTGAGCAGGATGACGAACTGGTCGAAGGACTCGATCTGGCCCTGCAGCTTGATGCCGTTGACCAGGTAGATGGAGACGGGGATCCGCTCCTTGCGCAGTGCATTCAGGAAAGGGTCTTGTAGGCTTTGCCCCTTTGACATGACGAAACTCCTTTGCCCAAAACGGGCCAATGACAACATTTGAAGCCACCTGTCAGTGCAGGCGGCGCCTTCTTCGGCCGGATTCCCCGGAGGAAAGCCGGCTTGCGGACGGTCTGCGCTCCGTCTGCCTTTAGATGCGGGCAGTGGCGAGCCGTTTCAAGGCCTCTTCCAGAAGATCGTCCCCCGGCCTGAGGCCTGCGCGCCCTTGTTGGTCAACGGGAAGCCACTCGAGTTCCTTCCACGAGCGCAACCAGGTGAGCTGACGCTTGGCGAGCTGTCGCGTGGCCATGATAGCCCGATCGATCATCTCCTCGTAGGGCAATCGACCCTCCAGATGCTCCCATGCTTGCCGGTAACCGGCGGATCGCACGGAGGGCAACCCGGGGTGCAGGTCGCCGCGGGCGTACAGGGCGCGTACTTCGTCCAGAAAACCCTGCTCCAGCATCTGCCGGAACCGCAGCTCGATGCGCTGGTGCAGCACGGCGCGCTCGGACGGCGCCACGGCCAGCCAGCGCAGCTTGCAGGGCAGCGGCGCGGGCGGCCGTTGCTCGCGGTGCAGCTCGCTCATGGGACGGCCCGTCAGGCGATAGACCTCCAGGGCGCGCTGCAGGCGCTGGGGGTCGGTGGGGTGGATGCGCGCGGCAGAGGCAGGGTCGACGTCCGCGAGCAGGCGGTGCACGCCAGGCCAGCCCTCGGCAGCGGCGTGGGCCTCGATATCGGCACGGATGGCGGGGTCGGCGGGAGGAAGATCCGCGATGCCTGCTTCCAGCACGCGGAAGTAGAGCATCGTGCCGCCCACCAGCAGGGGCCGGCGGCCGGCAGCGATCAGTTCACGCATGCTGCGGATGGCGTCATCGCGAAAATCAGCCGCGGAGTAGCTCTCTGCAGGATCTCGTATGTCGATCAGGGCGTGCGGATAACGCGCCAGCACCTCGGGTGAGGGCTTGGCGGTGCCGACGTCCATGCCGCGGTAGATCTGGGCCGAATCGACACTGATGATGCCCGCGCCCAGCGCATCGGCAAGCGCGAGCGCGAGATCGGTCTTGCCCGCGGCAGTCGGGCCCATCAGGCAGATCGCCTCGGGGCGATCGTCCGTGACGTTCACGGCTCAGCGACCGCGCAGGAACAGGCGGTCGAGCTCGGCGAGCGTCTGCAGCGCCCAGGTCGGTCGGCCGTGGTTGCACTGGCCGCTGCGTTCCGTGCGCTCCATGTCGCGCAGCAGCGCGTTCATCTCGGGGATGCTGAGCGCGCGGTTAGCCCGCACCGAGGCGTGGCAGGCCATGCCGGCGAGGATTTCGTCGGCGCGGGCCTCGAGGCGCGCGCTGCGACCGAATTCGAGGAGATCGGCCACCACATCGCGCACCAGCGCGCCAAGATCGGCGTCGGCAAGCAGCACCGGCACCTCGCGCACCAGCACGGATTCTTCACCGGCGCGCTCCAGCACGAGCCCGAGCGGCGCGAGCGACTCGGCGTGCTCCTCGACGCAATCGGCCTCGCGGCGGCTCACATCGATGCGGCTCGGCACCAGCAAGGGCTGCGCGAGCACCTCGCCCGCATCGCGCGCGGCCTTCATGCGCTCGTAGGTGATGCGCTCGTGCGCGGCGTGCATGTCGACGATCACCAGCCCGTCGCGATTCTCCGCGAGGATGTAAATGCCTTTGAGCTGCGCGATCGCGAAGCCGAGCGGCGGCACATCGTCATCGGCGCTGAAATCGATGGCCTTGGCCGGACGCGACAGTTCGCGATATGCCGCAAAGGTATCGGCGATGGCGCGCTCGTCACGGCCCCAGCCGAGGGCCTGCTGCGCGAAACCGCCGGCAGGGGCAGACGCCATCGCGGGTGGCGCATAGGCGGCTGAGGCGCCTGACTCTGCCGGCAAGGACATCGGGGCTGGCTGCATCTGCGGCGCCGCAACCGCGCCGGCGCGGGTTTCGGCGAGCGTGCGGTGCAGCGCATGGAAAAGGAAATCGTGCACGAGGCGCGCGTCGCGGAAGCGCACCTCGTGCTTGGTGGGGTGCACGTTCACGTCGACCAGCGTGGGATCGATCTCGAGATAGAGCACATAGGCCGGGTGACGGTCGTGGTACATCACGTCACGGTAGGCCTGCCGCACCGCGTGCGTGACCAGCCGATCGCGCACCACACGGCCGTTCACGAAGAAGTACTGCAGATCGGCCTGGCTGCGCGAGAAGGCGGGCTGCGCCACCCAGCCGCGCAACAGCAGCGAAGAGGCCTCGAACTCGATCGCGAGCGACTGCTCGAGGAATGGCGCACCGCAAAGCGTGGCGACCCGCTGCTCACGCTCGCCCGGGCTCGCGCAGGGACGCAAGGCGAACACGGGTTTCTGGTTGTGGCGGAGTTGGAAGCCAGCCTCGAAGCGCGCCAGCGCAAGCCTGCGCACCACTTCCTCGCAGTGCCCGTATTCGGTGCGCTCGGCGCGCAGGAACTTCCGCCTGGCGGGCGTGTTGAAGAAGAGTTCGCGCACCTCGATGGTGGTGCCACGCGGATGCGCCGCCGGCGTGAGCCGCGCCTCGCCGTTCACGTCGAGTTCGAGCCGGTTGGCGTGAGCCGCGGCCTCGGTGGCGCTGGTGAGCGAGAGCCTGGAGACCGAGGCGATGCTCGCCAGCGCCTCGCCGCGGAATCCCAAGCTCAGCACCTGTTCCAGATCGTCCAGGGTGCCGATCTTGCTGGTGGCATGACGGGCCACGGCAAGCGGCAGATCCGCGGCGTCGATGCCCTCGCCGTCATCACGCACGCGCACCAGTCGGGTGCCGCCGGCCTCGAGATCGATCTCGAGTCGCGTGGCGCCGGCGTCCAGACTGTTTTCGAGGAGTTCCTTCACCACGGAGGCAGGCCGCTCCACCACTTCGCCAGCGGCGATCTGGTTGGCAAGCGTGCTGCTCAGGTGATGGATGCGGCCCATGGGTGCCCTGCGTGGAAGCCGGGCGAGGAACCGGGGCTCAGCTGTCGGGGATCAGGATCCGCTGGCCTGCCTGGATGCCGCCCGCGCCGCCCAGCCGGTTGGTCCTGACGATCTGATCGACACTAACACGGTAGCGCTCGGCGATACCAGACAAGGTGTCGCCGCGCGCGATCACGTACTCCGAGGGCTTGGCGCCGGAGCGCACCATGGCCGCCACGCGTGTATCCGGCGGCGGCGTGTTCAGGAAGTAATTGCCCAGCCCGTCGAAGATAGCCTTCGCCATGGCGCGCTGGTACCGGGCCGTGCTCAGGCGTTCGGCCTCGGTGGGATTCGAGATGAATCCCGTCTCGACCAGAATCGAGGGCATGTCAGGCGATTTGAGCACCACGAAACCGGCTTGCTCGACACGACGTTTGTGCAGGCGTGAGACCCGCCCCATCGACCCGAGCACCCGGGAGCCCACGCCGAGGCTCGCATCCATCGTCGCTGTCATCGAAAGATCCGTCAGCACGCCGGCGAGCACATCGTCCTTCGCACCGAGGTTCACGCCGCCGATCAGATCGGCGCCGTTTTCGCGCTCGGCAAGGAAGGCCGCGGACACGCTGGTCGCACCCCGTGGCGAGAGCGCGTACACCGAGGAGCCGAAGGCGCGCGAATGGGTGAAGGCATCGGCATGTATCGAGACGAAGAGATCCGCGCGCGCTGCACGGGCGATATCACGGCGCTTGTGGAGCGGAATGAAGTAATCACCCTTGCGCACCAGCATGGCGCGATAACCCGGTTGCTGGTTGACGCGCTCGGCGAGCGCACGGGCAATGGCCAGCACCACGTCCTTTTCGCGGACCCTGCGTGGCCCGAGCGCACCGGGATCCTGGCCCCCGTGGCCGGCATCAATCGCGATCAGGATGTCGCGCCCGCGTGCTGAACCGGGCAGCACGGGAGAGCTCAACGCCGGCTGAGGTTCCTCTGCCTCGGCTGCTGCGGGCTGCAACTTCGGCGCAGCGCTGGCCGGCGCGGGTTGCGGTTTGGCGGCGAGCAGCGCCTCGGCAGGTTTTGCCGGAGCAGCAGGCGGTGCTTCGGCGGGCTTCGCCGGCACAGCGGCAACGGGCGTTACGGCCGGTGGCGCGGGGGCGGCACGCCCCGCTACGGACTTGGGATACACATCCACCACCAGCCGGTGCCCGAAGCCATCGCCCGGCGGCAGCAGGAAGCTCTTCACCTCCACCGGCTCCGAGAGATCCAGCACCACGCGCAGGTCGGTGGGGTTGTACATACCGCTGCGGATGCGCGAGACGGGGGCGCGGGCCAGATCGAGGGTCTGAAGGGAGCCCTGGAGACGGCTGTCGCCAAGGTCCAGGATCAGGCGGTCGGGGCCTGCCGCGTGGCTCAGTTGATGGCGGGCCGGGCCGCTCAGATCAAAGACGAAACGTGTGTGGTCGCTGGCCTCGGACATGCGCACACCGCGCACGGCGGCACCGGCGAGCGCCGATTCGGAGGCGAACGCCAGCAGCACGCCGAACAGCGTGCCCACGAGCAGCCCGAACGATCGCACAGCAGCCACGCCCCAAGAGTCCGACAAGGTGTCAGGCCCCCAACTATAGACAAGGCTTCCGATTACGCACGGCGGAGTGCGGCATCGAGGCGGGCAACTATTGCACCGCCGCGAGGAGTGACGGCCTCCCAGCGCGCGTGCCTGCCCAGAGCCGCCTCGCACAACTCGAGCACCAGATCCGCGGCAGGCGTGCAGGGGCCGCCTTGCTCCGGCCACTCGATCAGCAGGATCGCTCCGGGCTGCAGGTAATCCCGGATGCCGATGTCCTCGAGCTCGGCGGGGTCACGCAGGCGGTAGAGGTCGAAATGGAAGACCTCCCGCCCACCCGGCGCGTAGGGTTCGACGAGGGTGTAGGTGGGGCTTTTCACGGCACCCCTATGGCCCAGCGCCCGCAACAGTCCGCGACACAGCGTGGTCTTGCCGGCGCCCAGCCCCCCGCGCAGATGCAACACACCGCCGTCCGCGATGGCATGGGCGATGGCCGCGCCCAGGGCCTCGGTCGCAGCCTCGTCGGAGAGCGTGAGGCCCGCGTTCATGCCGCGACCCTGCCGTTCAGCAGCTGACGTATCCGGGGCAGCAGGTCGGAGGCCAGCAGGCCACGCTCGCCCTCGGCCACGGCCGCCAGATCCGCGGCGCGCGCGTGCACCAGCACCCCGAGGCGGGCTGCGAGGGCAGGCCCCAGCCCCTGCGCCAGCAATGCGGCGATCAGCCCGCCCAACACATCTCCCATACCGCCGCTCGCCATGCCCGGGTTGCCCTCGGCACAGACCATGACCGGCAGGCCCGAGGCCGCATCTGCCACCAGCGTGCCCGAACCCTTCAGCACCACCGCGCCGGGGTAGCGCCCCAGAAGTTGCGCGAGGGCAGCGAAACGGTCTGCTCCCACGCTCGCCGTATCGGTGCCAAGCAGCCGCGCAGCCTCGCCGGGGTGAGGTGTGAGTACCCAGCGTTCGGGCCGGGCAGCCCGGGTATCGATGCTGCCGTCGGCGAGCGCGTTCAGCGCATCAGCATCGATCACCGTCGGCAAGGCCGACGCCAACGCCGACGTGAGCAGCTGCTGGGCCCATGCGTCGCGCCCCAGTCCGGGGCCCACGAGCAGCACGCTGGCCCGTGCGAGCAGCGGCGCCAGATCTGCGGTGTAGGCCACGGCCCGCACCATCAGTTCGGGGCATGCCGCCAGCACGGCCCCCTCGTTGCCCGGACGAACCGCGACCGAGACCAGCCCGGCGCCCGCGCGGGCCGCGGCCATGCCGGCGAGCGCTGCGGCTCCCGCCATGCCGGTGTTGCCGCCAATCACCAGAACATGCCCGAAGTGGCCCTTGTGCGCCGCGCGCCCGCGCGCGGACAGCGCAGGCAGCAGGTCCGCACAGTGGAGGAGCCGAGCGCTGGCAGGCACGCTCTGCAACAGCGGCGCGGGTACACCAAGCGCATCGAAGTGGCGTTCACCGGCGTAGTCCGCGGCAAGGCCCGTATGCAGGCCGCGCTTGCGCCCGATGAAAGACAGGGTATGGGAGGCCTCTACGGCTGTACCGAGCGGGTTGCCGGTGTCGCTGCAAAGCCCCGAGGGAATATCGAGTGCGAACACCGGGCGCCCGCTTGCGTTCATCCATCCGATAGCCTGCGCCTGTGCGGCCCGCACCGTCCCGCCCAGCCCGGTGCCAAGCAGCGCGTCCACCACCACCTCGCCCTGCACGCCTAGCGCCGGATCGAAAGGCTCGGGCGCCACGCCAGCGGCCATCAATGCACCCAGCGCGGCGCGCGCCTCACCCGAGATGCGCGCCGCATCGCCACAGAGCAGCACCCGCACCCGGAACCCGCGCTCACGGGCGAGTTGCGCCACGACGAAGCCGTCGCCCCCGTTGTTGCCGATGCCGCAGACCACATCCAGCGACTGCGCCTGCGGCCAGAGGCGCTGCAACAGTGCGAAGGCCGCGCGCCCCGCCCGCGCCATCAGCACCGTGCCGGGAATACCTCCGGTGTCGATGGCACTGCGATCAAGCGCGCGCACTTCGGCCGCGGTATGGAGAGCCTCGCCCGCCTGCGCGATTCCGTGCATCTGCTGCCCTCCCCGCTGAGACCGGTTTTCATTGTATCCGAGCGCTTCGCTATGCTTCGGGCCTTGCAGACACACGGCGGCGAAGCGGATGAGCGAAGACGCGGGCGCGGCAACAGCGCACGAGCACGCCGCACTGGCCGGTGACATCCGCCGCTGGGCCGGGGAGCTGGGGCTGCAGGCGCTCGGCTTCGCCACGGTCGATCTCTCGCCGCACGACACGCATTTCCGCGACTGGCTCGCCGCCGGCCATCACGGCGAGATGGACTACATGGCCCGCCACGGTGAAGCGCGCTGGCGCCCCGAACTCCTGCTGCCGGGCACTGTAAGCGTGATCGCGGCACGTATGGACTACTGGCCCGCGCAGGCCGCAGAGGCGAACGCGGTGCTTGCAGACAGCGAGCGCGGCTACGTGGCCCGCTACGCGCTGGGCCGCGACTATCACAAGGTTTTCCGCAACCGTCTCGCCGAACTCGCGGAGCGCATCCGCGCGGTGCGCCCGGACGCCGCACTGCGACCCTTCGTCGACAGCGCTCCGGTGCTGGAGCGCGGGCTCGCGCAGAAAGCGGGTCTGGGCTGGATCGGCAAGAACACGCTGCTCATCCACCCCAGGGCCGGGTCGTGGTTTTTTCTGGGCGAGATCTACACCGACATCCCGCTGCCGGCCGACCCGCCCTTCGACACCACCCACTGCGGCAGCTGCAGCGCCTGCCTCGATGTCTGCCCCACACAGGCCTTCACCGGCCCCTGGCAACTCGACGCGCGCCGCTGCATCTCTTACCTCACCATCGAGTTGCAGGGCAGCATCCCCGAGGAGATGCGCGCAGCCATCGGCAACCGTGTCTTCGGCTGCGACGACTGCCAGCTGGTGTGCCCGTGGAACCGCTTCGCGCAGCCGAGCCGCGAGCGGGATTTCGTGCCGCGGCACCGTCTGGACGATACGGCGCTGGTGGATCTGTTCAGCTGGAACGAGGAGGAGTTCGCGGCGCGCGCCGCGGGTTCACCGCTCTACCGCCTGGGCCACGCGCGCTGGCTGCGGAACATCGCCGTGGCACTTGGCAACGGCCCACCCACAGATGCAGCGCTGGAGGCACTCGCCGCAAGGCTGGAGCATCCGGCAGAACTCGTGCGCGAGCACGCACGCTGGGCGTGGGAGCAGCTTCAGGAGAGGCGGAAGAACGCGTCCCGGTAGTGCTGCAGTTCGGCGATGGATTCGCGGATGTCGTCCAGCGCCTGATGCGAGCCCGCCTTGCGTACGCCGGCGAGGACGTCGGGCCGCCAGCGCCGTGCCAGCTCCTTCACCGTGCTGACATCGATGTTGCGGTAGTGGAAGAAGGACTCAAGACCGCGCATGTGGCGGGCAAGGAAGCGGCGGTCCTGCCCGATGCTGTTGCCGCACATGGGCGAGCTGCCGGGCTCGGACCACTTCGCCAGGAACTCGATCGTGAGGCGCTCAGCGGTGGCCTCGTCCGTCACGCTCGCGCGGACGCGCTCGACCAGGCCCGAAGCGCCGTGGTGCGAGCGGTTCCAGTCGTCCATCGCGCCGAGTACGGCCTCGTCCTGATGGATCGCGAAGACCGGGCCCTCCGCGAGCACAGTGAGGGTGCTGTCCGTGACGATGGTGGCGATCTCGAGAATGCAGTCGCGCTCGGGGTCGAGGCCCGTCATCTCGAGATCGATCCAGACCAGGGTATCCCGCAGGGCCATGCTAGACTCCTCGCGCAACGGGGTATTGCGCTCCGCAGGCAGTCTAGCAAAGCCCCACCCACGTGCCGATCAGAAACGCAAACCACCCGATGCCACGCAGCGCATGTCCGGCCGCAGGCTGAGCCAGAACCAGGCCCGCCGGGTCAATCGCCTGCAACAGCAGCGGGTGAGCCGTGCGCTGGACAGCGAGGGCCAGGATGGCGCGCAGTCGCGCACGGGCCTCGTGATATCGCGCTTCGGCAAACAGGCCGACATCGAAGACCCCGCCGAGCCCGGCACCATCACCCGCTGCCACATCCGCGCCAACATCGATTCGCTGGTGGCCGGTGACCGCATCGCCTGGCGCACCGAGGCCGATGGCGGCGTGGTGCTCGCCCGGCAGGACCGCCTCTCGGCCATCCACCGCCCGGATGCGCTCGGCCGCATGCGTGCCGTGGCCGCGAACCTCGACCGTCTGGTCGTGGTGCTGGCCACCCAACCACCGCCCCACGCCAACCTGCTCGATCGCTACCTCGCGGCTGCCGAAGACGCGGGCATCGAGGCGATGGTGCTGCTGAACAAAACCGACCTGCCCGATGGCGGGCCGGAACTGCGGGCCATGCTGGCGGGCTACACGCGCATCGGTTACGAGGTGCTCTTCGCCTCGGCGCGGCAGGCGGGCGGGATGGAAGCGCTGCGCGCGGCGCTTGCAGGCCACACCACGGCCTTCGTGGGGCAGTCCGGCGTGGGCAAATCCTCGATCATCGCGGCACTGCTGCCGCACGAAGAACTGCGCATAGGCGCACTTTCAGAGGCTGAATCCAAGGGCCGCCACACCACCACCGCTGCACGGCTCTACCACCTGCCGCAAGGCGGGGAACTGATCGATTCACCCGGCATACGCGAGTTCAGTCTCGCCTTCCTCGAGCCCGCGCGCCTCGCAGCGGCCTTTCGCGAATTCAGCCCCTACCTCGGGCGTTGCCGCTTCAGCGACTGCCGCCACGGCGAAGAGCCGGGCTGCGAACTG
>CAIXOY010000061.1 GCA_903921135.1 uncultured Gammaproteobacteria bacterium | reverse complement strand
TGCTCTGCAGCGCCGTCGATCTCCAGCCACACCGCATCCGGCGAAACCGCACGCGCGAGGCTGCGCTCCACCACCCGACGCCCCGTGAGATACGCCGCCGTGAGTGACTCGGGCGCGCGCAGCACGCCTGCAGGCGGCCCCTGATACACCACGTGGCCGCCGGCCTTTCCAGGACCCGGCCCCATGTCGAGCAGGCGATCGGCCGCAAACATGAACTGCGGATCGTGCTCCACCACCAGCAGCGTGTTGCCGGCATCGCGTAAACGCTCCAGCACGCCGATCACACGTCCCACATCGCGCGGGTGCAAGCCGATGCTGGGCTCATCCAGCACGAAGAGCGTGTTCACCAGTGACGTGCCCAGCGCGGTGGTGAGGTTGATGCGCTGCACCTCGCCGCCCGAGAGCGTGCGTGATTGACGGTCCAGCGAGAGATAGCCCAAGCCCACGTCGACCAGATAGCCGAGGCGTGAGCGGATATCCGCCAGCACCAGCGTGGCGGCCTCATCCATCGCCTGTCCCAGGCGCAGTTCCTTCACGAAATCGCGCGTGCGATGGATCGGCAACTGCACCAGTTCCGGGAAATTCAGCGTCTGTGAGGATCCGGGCAACCGCCAGAGAAGCGCATCGGGCTTGAGCCGGGCGCCGTTGCAGGCGCGGCAGTCGTCGTAGCTCCTGTACTTCGAGAGCAGCACCCGCAGGTGCATCTTGTAGCTCTTGGTCTCCAGCCACTCGAAGAAACGGCGCGCGCCATACCACTTGCCGCTGTCGATCTCGCCCTCGCCGTCGATCACCCACGCGCGCTCCTCCTCGCGCAGCGCCGACCAGGCGACGTCCATGCGGATGCCACGCTTGCGCCCGTACTTCTCGAGTTCCTTCTGGCATTCGTTGAAGCTCTGCGTCTGCCAGGGCTTCACGGCACCTTGCGCCAGCGTGCGCGATGGGTCCGGGATCACGAGGCTGTAATCGATGCCGATGGTGCGGCCGAAACCACGGCAGGTCTCGCAGGCGCCCACCGGGGAATTGAAGGAAAAGCTGTTGGGCGTGACATCGGCATAGCCGATATCGCAGGACGCGCAATGCAAACCCGCGGAGAAACGCCGTTCAGGCTTCGGATCCTCGCGCCCGAGACGAACGCACACACGTCCCCGGCCCACGCGGAACGCAGCCTCCAGACTTTCCTGCAGCCGTGAGCGATTGTCCGGATTGAGCCGCAAGCGATCCTGGATCACGAGAAGCCTGTCGCCCTCGGGGCTGACACGCGTGTAGCCCTGCGCAGCGAGCAACGCGCCCATGGCGGCGGCATCGATGCCGGGCAGCGGATCGACATGGAAACAGACCTCTGCCGCCTCACCGGCAAGCGCTGCATCGCCAACGAGGGATGCGGCCGCCGTCTCTGCGCTGTCGTGATGCACCAACTGTCCGCAACCACGGCAATGCAACTGCGCCGCGCGCGCAAAAAGCAGTTTCAGGTAGTCGTTCAACTCGGTCATCGTGCCGACGGTGGAGCGCGAGGTACGCACCGGATTCGTCTGGTCGATGGCGATGGCCGGCGGGATGCCGCGGATGGCATCCACCTGGGGCTTGTCCATGCGCTCGAGGAATTGCCGCGCGTAGGGCGAGAAGGTTTCGACGTAGCGGCGCTGACCTTCCGCATAAACGGTATCGAAGGCGAGCGAGGATTTTCCCGAACCACTGACCCCCGTGATGACGGTGAGCTGGCCCAGAGGCAATTCCAGCGTGAGATTGCGCAGATTGTTCTGGCGCGCGCCCTCTATGAGGATCCGGTCTTCCACGGTGCGGGTGTCCAGCAGCAGGAGTGGTGAGGGGATACGCGCCAGACGAGCTCAGCGACCAGCCACGTCTGCTCCTGCCACGTATCCGAAGACCATCGCAGGCGCCAGCGTTGAACCCGAGGCAGGGTACGTACTCCCCGTGACCGGCGAACTGCAATTGCCGATGGCATACAGACCCTCGATGACCGAGCCGTCAGCCCGCAGCGCCCGCGCCCGCGCATCCACCGCAACCCCGCCCTTGGTGCCGAGTTCGCCGGGGTAGATGCGCACGCCGTAGAACGGCGCCTTGTCGAGCGGCCCCAGACACGGGTTCGGAAGTTCGTGCGGGTAGCCGTAGTAACGATCGTAGTTCGCATCCCCGCGCTGGAAGTCCGGGTCTTTGCCGTTGCGGGCATAGCCGTTGAAGTCGCTTACGGTTTTTGCGAGCCCTTCCGGGTCTATCCCCAGTTTGCCCGCCAGCGTGCGCACGTCCGGCGCGCTGGGAATGGCCTCTTTCACAGAGGACGAAACCGCCCAGTCGGGCTGGAAATTGCTGGGCAGCATCGGGCCGATCGGGAAACGGCCCCGGTAGGTCGCGTCGAAGATCATGTAAGCGGGGATGGATTCCTCGCCCGGCCGGTTGGCGGCGAAGATGCCGCGGATCACCTTGGTGTAAGACGAGCTCTCGTTCACGAAACGCTTGCCGGCGCGGTTCACGATGATCGAGCCGGGCAGGTTCTTCTCGATGATCAGCATGCGCGCCTGTGGCTCACCCGGCATCATCACGGTCGGGCCCCACCAGCCTTCGTCCATGAACTCGAGCCCCGCACCCAATTGCTCGGCAGCAATGCGGATGACCTCGCCGGTATTGCCCGGCGAGCCCGCACTCCAGCGCGGATCGGTGGGCTGGTCGAGATACTGCTTGCGCATCTCCTCGCTCTTCTCGAAGCCACCGCTTGCGAGGATGACGCCCTTGCGCGCTCGGATGCGCGCGCTCACGCCATCGCGCTTGGCAATCACACCCGTGACCGCACCGGCGTCGTCCGTGATGAAGGACTCGAAGGGCGTGTTCAGCCACAAGGGCATTTTCCGGTCGAGCATCGAACGGCGCAGCGCCCCGACAAGCGCTCCACCCAGCACCAGCCTGCGATCGCGGAGCGAGCGCAAGCGCCAGGGAAGGTCGAGCAGATAACGGCTCACCATGTCGAAAGCGACTTTTTTCCAGCCGGGGCCGCGCGCCTGCAGGATCAGGGACTCGCTCGGCGTCCAACCGATCTTGCCGAAGAGCGCGGTCTGCGGGTGCTGCGGGCGCAACGCGAGCAGTTCGGCATCCGGCAGCACCCTGCCATGGAAGGGCAGTGCCTCGTGGCAGCGGTGCATCTTCGCGGCGGGGTTGTCGGGGTACATATCGGGAAACTGCGGCAACACGGCGAAGCGCAAATGCGTCGCGCTGTGGATGTATTCGATGAAGCCGGGGATGTTGTCGACGAAGGCGTCGATGCGCTCGCTGAGCGAGGGCTCGTCAACCACCTCGTGCAGGTAGCGCTTGCCCTCCTCCGCCGAGTCACTCCCGCCGGAGCCGCCAATGAGTGGGCTATCGGGAAGCCAGAGGACGCCCCCGGACATACCCGAGGTGCCGCCGTACATATCGGTCTTTTCGATGACGAGCACCTCGCAGCCGAGGTCGCGCGCCCGCACGGCAGCCGTCAGGGCACCAGCGCCCGAGCCCACCACGACCACGTCCGTCTCGTAAGCCCACGCACTGCCCGCTGCCATAGCAACACTCCGTCATGATCGAACGTCGCGAGAGTAACCGCAGCGCCACCTCCGGCGCACCCTCCCGGTGGACGAGGCAACACAGGCTTTGGCCTATACTCGGGCCACACACCGCAGTGAGGCAGGGAAGATGGTGAGAGTGCTCGCAGGCGCATGCGCCCTCACGGCCGCCATGCTCGCCACAGGCGCCCATGCGATGGGGATGCTGCCGGACTGCCTGGGCACTCTGGCCGCAGACACGCAGCGCTGGACAGAGTGCACCGAAGCCTTCGACCGTCGGGATTCGCGCTGCAAGCTGCGCTCTGCCCGGATGTCAGAGACGATGCAGCGCTGTGCATCAAAAGGCTATTCACGCGACGAGATAAATGCGGCCATGTCGCGGGGAGCGGGCGCCGCACGTAATTACGCTCCGCATGAGTCTGACACCCTGCCCGCCCAGCCCGCACCGAGGCCAGACCGTGGCCCGATTCCCGGATTCCGGAAGCCCGACGAAGGCTGAGCTTCAGCCTACCCTCAGCGCCTCGCCCCAATAATTGAAGCCCGCGATGCGGGGCGTCCCGGGGAGGTAGGCGGTTTCCAGTTGGTGCGGCTCGAAGCCGCCCGCACGCAACATCGCGGGTATGTCCCTGTTCAGATTGCAGCCCCCGCAGAGCCTGCGCCAGCCGGCATTGATGCGGTTCTGCCAGCGCTGCAAATCGGCATCCGGCGCCAGCCCGTGTTCGCAGAACAGCATCCGGCCACCGGGCTTCAGGACACGGTGCATCTGTCCCAGCGCAGCGGACCAATCGCCGATGGTGCAGAGCGTGTACGTAAGAACGACGGTATCGACGCTCGCGTCATCGAGCGGGACACGCTCACCCGGAAGATCGAGCCAGCGCACCGGCACGGGGGAGGCGCGCAGATGTCTCTCGGCACGTCTGCGCATGCCCTGCGCAGGTTCCAATCCCCACACGAGATCAACGCGGGAAGGGTCGTACAGCGACAGATTATGCCCGGGCCCCATGCCAACCTCGAGCACAGTGCCAGAGGCCTGCGGCACAACCTTGGCACGCTGCTTCATGATCGGGCCCGTGCCGCAACCGGCATCGATGAGCCACGGCAGGATGCGATTCTCGTAGAGGCCCATGCTGATGCGCCCCCGACGGCGTTACTGGATGCTGAGACCGCGCCGTACATACTCCTCGACCCGGACCCCGAGGCGCCCGTTCGGCACCACCGTCCGGATGAGCCAGCCCTCCTGCCCCTCGATGCCCGAGATGCGTTGGAGGTCGAGCACACGCTCTTCGCAAGGCTGATGGTCTTCTCCCCGCACCACGAGTACGCGGGGCA
>CAIXOY010000060.1 GCA_903921135.1 uncultured Gammaproteobacteria bacterium | reverse complement strand
CGCCCACGCCGAGCGCGATTCGCGGACCCTGACCACCGGACTCCTGCGCAAGGGCGGGCAGAGCGACAAGCACAGCTGCACACAGAAAAGGATGACAGGCCTGTTTCTTCACGGTGCCTCCTGCGGCGAGGTCTCAATGCATGGGGTATGTCGCAAGGATAGCATCAGCGCAGCGGCTGGCCTTCACCAGCGCCGGAACGGTTCAGCCGAAAACAAGTATGAAAAACGCGCAGGCGGTCAGGGATACTGCCGACAGGATGGCCGCCAGAACTGCACGCCAACGTACGCCTGATGTTTCCCGTGATTCAGCGGCGCCCGCATCAGCGCCGGATTCGATCACGCTGGCGGACGCGCTCCCGATTGGCGCAGATGTGGACAAGCGCACCGCTAAAGCGGTCATCGAGAGCGGGTAAATCGCTGCAATCACGATGGCCATCACAGCCAGCGCCCATGCGGGCAGACCGTCTGCTCGGGCGGGAGTAGCTGGTTTCTCGAGAACACTGAACGGCAACACCTCAGAGCTCGTAGCAAGAACACTCTGATCGCGCAGCGACTGCAGTTCACGCTGCGACGCTGCAACACGGGAAACCGCATCAGCATGCGCCTGCTCGATGGCAAGCAGGGGACGGTTTCCGTCTCGAAGCGCAGCCTTTTCCTCACGCGCGGCAGTGAGCCTGCGCGCAGTGCTCTCAGAGCGCGCCTCGGCGGAGGCTATCTCCGAAGACAGTGCCTCCTGTTGTGCACCGATATCTGCCAATGCAGGGCGCAGCACCCTCCCGACCTGATCCTCGGCAGCAGCCTGTGCATCACGCAACCCGGCCAGCTCCACGGTAAGGCGGCTTATCTTCCGCTCGAGTTCCTCGACGACGGCGACGTTATTGCCGGGCATCCTGGTCGCAGCAAGCAACTCGGCCCTCAGGTGATCAATCCCGGCCTCCAGGGATCGCGGGGCGTTTATGGACTGCTGCAGCGCTTCGATGCGCTCATCGATCGACCGCCTCTGTTGCATCAGATCGGTGCTACGCGAGCGCGATGCGCTCAAGGCACTGATGCCAGTCTCGGATTCGGCCTCGAGTTCGGCAATTCGGGCGTCGAGCGCCTGCTCTCCACCCATACCCGTCGCGAGTCGCATCGCCTCGAGTCGTGCAGCAGCCGCCTCCAACTCGCCCGCGGCTGCACGGGCACGCTCCTCTGCTGCAGCAACATCCAGCAACACGCGTTCGCGCTGCAGGTCCACCTCCTCTCTCACGGCGGTGGCGATAATCAGGCTGAGTTGCTCAACGGCCCGGTCCGGTGTGGGGGCGGACAGCAGGACACGAATCTGCGGCCCGCTGACCGAGGTCCTCAGATCACCACTGGCTGCTAGGTCAAGCCTGGTATCGAATCTGGACTCGATTCTGTGCTGCAAACCCGGATCGCTTGTGCGCTCAGGATTGATCCCGATGAGTGCCTCGCTGGTCCACGTGCGTGGCAACAGCGTGGCAATCAGGAGCAGCAGCAGAAAAGGAACGCAAAACTCCGTCGCCGCATGGAACCGGCGACGGTGCAGCACGCTCTTGATGGTGTTCAGCGCGAACACCTGCCGTTCCGTGGAAGGCGCGCTAGAAGAGACGCTCAGGGATGGTGATCACATCCGCCGGCTGGAGTTCGTAGTTGGTTTCCATCTTGCCTTTCTTGAGGATGTCATCCAGACGGACCGGCAACTGTTGAGCGGTACCACCGGCCGTGCGGTACAGCACACAGGAGTTCGAGGACGCGAATTCGTTGGGGCCGCCGGCCTCCAGAACGACGTCAAGCACCGTCATGCCCTTCTTGAAGGGCACCGAGGCCGGGCGCAGAACCGCGCCCGTCACGCGGATGCGCTGCTGGAAATTGGCGCTTTCGGCATTGAGCACCGTGACCGTTACCTCGGGGCTCCGGACGTACTCCGCCATCTTGTCCCGTATGACAGCGGACAGATCCTTCTCGGTCATGCCCGACGCTTTGACTTCGCCTACCAGGGGGAGGCTTATCTCGCCATCCGGCAGCACCGTCACCGACGGGGACAGGTCCGGGTGCTGCCAAACGCTGATCTGCAACTGGTCACCGGGTCCGATCTGATACTGGGCAACAGGGGCCTCGGGAGAGGTGCCTACAACTGCGGGGGGAACGCTTCCACCGCCTCCGGATGCGCAACCCCAAAGGCAAACACTGGCAATGGCAATCAGGGCGATGCGTTTGTACATGGTTATCCTCCGGGTCTTCAGTAGGCGTTGCGGGAAAACAACGCGAAAGGGGTGAGGAACAGGATCTTCAGGTCAAGCCAGGGAGACCAGCGATTGATGTACTCGAGGTCGCACTCCACCCGCTTCTGCATCTTCTCGACGGAGTCTGTCTCTCCGCGATGGCCACGTATCTGCGCCAGACCCGTCATTCCCGGCTTGATCCGGTGGCGGGCGAGATAGGCGTTGACCTTGTCCGAGTAGAACTGGTTGTGGGCTATGGCGTGCGGGCGCGGCCCAACAAGGGACATCGACCCCTCGAGAACATTGAACAACTGGGGAAGCTCGTCGATGCTGGTACGGCGGATAAACCGGCCAACGCGCGTGATTCGGGGGTCATGGCGCTGGGCCTGAGTCACGGCTCCCGCATGCTCCTGATGCACGACCATGCTGCGGAATTTCAGCACCTGGAACTCGCGTCCGTCCCACCCATGACGCGGCTGGCGGAAGAAAACGGGCCCACGGGAATCAAGTTTGATGGCAATGGCCGTAGCCATCATCACCGGGCTCAGCGCAATCAACGCCAAGCCGGCAATGATGCGGTCCATCACCACCTTCAGAAACGCACGGCCACCGCTGATCAGCGGCGTTTCGGAGAGAGTGATGAGCGGTATGCCCGCCACTTCTCGCACGCTGTGGTTCAGGAGATTGAGACTGAAAATGTCCGGAGCCCAGATGATGTCGACATTGCAGTCGAACAGCAGGGACTGGATCTGGTCGACGTGGTGAGTGAGGCGCAAGGGAAGCGCGACATACACCCGGCGAATGCCCTGATCGCGCACGATATCAACGACCGTTGCCGTGGTTCCCAGCACCGGAACATCCGACACATCCCAGTGTGAGTTGTCGCCTGCATACTCGGAAAGCACGCCACATACCCTGTCGGGCAACCAGGGGTTCCGGTTGATGCTTCTTGCCAGGTGCCGGGCGAGCGGACCCGTGCCGAGCACAAGGCTGGGTATACGTTCTGCGCGTCCCTGGATCCGGTTGAAAATCGCGAGAATCAGGAGGTAGAAAACAGCCTGCGCGATGAAAGCAAAGAGCACCCAGAGCAGGAGTACCGTGCGCGAAAACTCCTCGGAGGTCTTGGTGAAAAAGGCCACCACCCCGAGGGCCATCACCAATACACCCCACGCACGCGCGAGTTGCTGGACGCCCTCGATCGGGCCGGAGAAACGCCGGTACACACCAGACTGCTGGTAGATCACCAGCATCAGCAACACGGCCACGACGGCCATGTAGCGGTAGTTGTCCTTGATTTCGCCGTCACGCCACTGCGCCAGATACATCAGGGGCACGACGACCGCTGCAATATTCAGCAATCGCTGCGCCCACACCACGAGCGTGTCGTGGTTCTGGAGAAGCCGACGGGACGGCGCCCTGATGGATTGATCAGACATTGCAGCCGGATTTCGGGTACTGGGTCATCAGTTCCTTCGGAGGGAGACTCTGCTACTGCTTGGCCTGCCGTTTGTAGAAATGTTCGTAACAGTAGTTGGTCGCCTCGACGAAACCGTCGATGCTGCCGCAATCGAATCTGAAACCCTTGAACTTGTACGCCATGACGCAGCCGGCCGTCGCCTGCCGCAGGAGCGCGTCCGTGATCTGGATCTCGCCGTTCTTGCCGGGCGGCGTCTCGCGGATGTAATCAAAAATATCCTGCGTGAGGATATAGCGCCCGATGATGGCCAGATTGCTGGGCGCCTCGTTGGCGGCCGGTTTCTCGACCATGTTTGTCACCCGGTACAGATCATCCCTGACCTGCTCTCCCGCAATCACACCGAATTTGTGTATCTGGTCCGCGGGCACCTCCTGGACAGCAACGATGCTGCAGCGCACCTGACGGAATATCTTGACCATCTGCGCCATCACGGAATCACCGCCCGGATTGAAACAGAGGTCGTCCGCCAGAATCACGCCAAAGGGTTCGTCACCAATGAGTGTCTGTCCGGTCAGGATGGCGTGTCCGAGACCCTTCATCTCGCGCTGGCGGGTAGTGGAGAAAACTGCACGCTCGATCACGCTGCGTATGCCGTGCAGGTACTGCTCCTTGTCGGAGCCGGCAATCTGATGCTCCAACTCGTAACTGGTATCGAAGTGGTCGTTAATGGTGCGCTTTCCGCGGCCGGTCACGAACGCGATCTCGAACAGCCCTGCATCAAGCGCCTCCTCGACGCCGTACTGCACCAGGGGTTTGTTCACGATCGGTAGCATTTCCTTGGGCATTGCCTTGGTGGCAGGCAAAAACCGGGTTCCATATCCGGCCACGGGAAACAGGCACTTCTTGATCACGGCTCAACCCTCTGTTCCAGATACAAGGTCAGTCACATATCACTCTGCGGGAAGCCGCGCGAGCAGGGCCAGGGCATCCGTATGCTCGGGATACGTCTTGCCTGCAGCGACGAGCCTCTCGGCTTCCTGCAGGTACTTCCGGGCAGCCGTGAAGTCCTTCAATTCATACATCGCAGCGCCCGCGTGATACTGGAAAAGCGGTTCTCCCGGCGCATTGCGTGCCGCGCGGGACAAAAGGTCTGCGGCCTTGGAGTAATTCTTCTGCTGGAAGTAGATCCAGCCGAGCGTATCGGCAAACCACGGCTGATTGGCGCTTTCGAAGCGCCCCGCGATCGCTGCCGCCTCATCGAGTTTCGCCGCATCCTTGCCATCCCCCGCAAGGAGTACAGCCAGGTTGTTTGCGGCAACGTCCAGTGTGGGAACGACTGCCAGCAGCTCCCTGTATGCATCAATGGCTTCCTGCTTTTTGCCCCGCGTCTCGTGGAGCATCGCCCGCTGGAGTTGGAGATCCAGTTTCGAGTCGCATGCGGCGATACCGTCACGCAAAACGGCCTCGGCCTCGTCCAGTCGCTGCTGGTTGAGCAGGAGTGTCGAGAGCTTGAGATACGCCTGGGGGGCGTCAGGTTTGACCGCTATGGTGTCGCGTTGCGTGGCGATGGCACCTTCAATGTCCCCGGACCGGAACTGCTCCTCGGCCAACAGCCCGCGCGCCATGAGGCCTGCGGGGTCGGCCTTGACGCGCTCCTGCAGGAATTCGATGCCTTTTCCGGGCTGCCCCGCTGCACGCCAGGCACGGGCTATACCACCGAGGGCACCTTCCATCTTCGGGTTTTCGGCAAGCACGGACTGGAACATCTCGATGCTCTCTGCGTACCGTTCCTGACCGAACAAGGTGAGTGCGAGGATGTAGCGCTCGTAGGACGGATTCTTGGTGGCTCGGGCGACGCCGGAAGCAAGATCGGTGGCCGCTTTCCAGTCTTTCTGCATGAGACGGATCTGGATGCGGAGGCTTTCTGCATCGTTATTCTGTTTGCCTCCGGCAAGCAGACGATCCAGAACTTCCAGGGCACCCTTGAAGTCCTGCTTGGCCAACCGTCCGCGTGCGTACAGAAGCGCTGCATCACCGTTTAGCGGGTTCGCTTCGAGAGCATCGTGCAGACTCTGCTCTGCCAGCTCTGCCGTACTGTTCTGCAGATACGCGCGTGCAAGGAGCAGATGCGCGCGGTCTGACTGTGGCTGGTCGCGCACGACGATGCGCAAATCCGCGATCGCATCGTCTGTCTTGCGCTCCCCGAGAGCGATCACCGCACGCGCCAGAAGTGCATCTGAATTCTGGGCGTCGGAGCCGAGAATATCGCCAACGATGCGCTTGGCCTCGACCGTGTTGTTTTCACGCAGCGCAATCCGTGCGAGTTCGTTCTTGGCACCGAGGATGTCCTCGTTCGCGCCAGAGCCCCCTGCAATGTCCTGATAGACCTTGCTCGCCTCGTCGAGAGCCCCTTCACGCAGGTAGGTTTCTGCGAGGGCGAACTTGAGCTTGGGCGCGTCGGGAGCTTCCTGCACGAAGCCTTTGAGCACCTCAATGGCTGAGGCTTTGTCACGCTGCGCAAGGAAGCTTGCTAGCAACAGCTTCGCATCAACTGCGCCGGGGTTGGCTGCGACCGTATCGCGCAAGGCTGTCTCGGCGGCCGCCATATCACCGGTACGGGCAAGATAGAGCGCGAGTGTTTTGCGGTAGTCGAGGTTGACAGGCCTTACCGCAATCAATTCCCGCAGCACACTGACCGCCTCCGGAACCTGATCCTTCCCGGCATGGACGCGGAATTTGATCATCCGGAGCGTAT
>CAIXOY010000059.1 GCA_903921135.1 uncultured Gammaproteobacteria bacterium | reverse complement strand
CGGCTGGGCTTCGTCTCGCTCGCGGCAGCAACGATGGTGCTCGCTGCCGTGTCAGCAGGTCCCGGTACAGAACTGTTCGCGCCCCTTCTGCTCGCCACGGGGGGCGGGTGGGCGGCGGCAGCCCTTGCGGTGGTGGCGTATCCACGGGGCACTTTACTGTGGGGTTCCGTTCCCTGCAGGGCTCTGCTTGGACTGTGCGTGCTGGTCCCGCCGTGGTTGGCAGTCATGTACCTGCGCTCGCTCGACCAGGGGGAGTGGTGGCTGCTTTTCTGTATCGCGCTCATCGTCTTCGTCGACATCGGAGCGTTCTTTGCCGGGCGCGCCTTTGGCGGTCCCAAACTCATGCCTCAGGTCAGTCCGGCAAAGACCTGGTCCGGATTTTGTGGGGGTCTGATCGCGAGCCTTTGCCTCGCGCTTGCCGTTGGCTGCTGGACAGGGATGGGCGAAGCCAGCCTTTTGCTCTGGCTGCTGGTGTGTCTGTTGACCGCAATCGCGGCGGTGGTGGGCGATCTTCTCGAAAGCATGCTCAAGCGATTCTCCGGCATCAAGGACAGCGGTTCCCTCCTGCCCGGACACGGTGGACTTTTCGATCGCCTTGACAGTCTTACTGCGGGCTTGCCCGTGTTCGCGCTGGGCGCCCTGATGAGCGGAGGATTTGCGGCATGAGCGCGCCCAGGCAGGTGTGTATTCTTGGCTCCACCGGGTCAATCGGTGAAAGCACGCTTGATGTCGTTGCCCGGCACCCGGAGCGTTTTGTGGTCCGCTCTCTGTCCTGCGGCAGTCGCTGGGAGAACCTCCTGCAGCAATGTCGTCGCTGGCAACCGCGGTATGCAGCGGTGGCGGATGCAGCGGCTGCACGCAGTCTCCGCGCGGCTCTGCACGCAGATGGTCTGGCTACCGAGGTGCTCGAGGGCGAATCCGGTCTGGAAGAGATCGCAGCGGATCCCGGCGCAGATACTGTGATGGCGGCCATCGTGGGGGCGGCAGGACTGGCGCCCACCGTCGCTGCCGCCCGCTCGGGCAAGCGGCTTCTGTTGGCCAACAAGGAATCGCTGGTCATGGCCGGCCGGTTCTTCATGTCTGCCGTGCAGGAGGGAGGTGCAGAGCTGCTGCCCATCGACAGCGAGCACAACGCGATTTTCCAGTGCTTGCCCGGGGGCTATCGCACGGGCGATACCCCGGCATCCGTGCGCCGCTTGCTGCTGACGGCATCTGGCGGACCGTTCCGCTCGGCCCCGCTCGAGAGCCTTGATGCTGTCACCCCCGAGCAGGCTGTCGCCCATCCGAACTGGGTGATGGGCCGGAAGATTTCGGTCGACTCCGCGACGATGATGAACAAGGGCCTCGAGATGATCGAAGCCTGCTGGCTCTTCGGGATGCCGGTCGACAGGGTGGAAGTCCTGATCCACCCGCAGAGCGTGATCCACTCGATGGTCGAGTATGTCGACGGCTCGGTGCTCGCCCAGTTGGGCAGCCCCGATATGCGGGTGCCCATCGCCTGCGCGATGGCCTGGCCCGAGCGCATTGCCTCGGGAGCGGCCGTTCTCGATCTGGTGACGGCAGCGAACCTCGCGTTCGAGGCCCCTGACCTGCGGCGCTTTCCCTGCCTTCGCCTCGCCATACAGGCGGCCGGGGAGGGGGGGTCGGTTCCCGTGGCGCTCAACGCAGCCAACGAAATCGCCGTTGCTGCCTTCCTGGAGGGCCGCATCGGGTACATGGCGATACCCCGTGTGATTGCATCCGTGCTCGAAGGGCATCTTTTCGGTGAACCGGAATCACTTGAGCATGTCAAAGCGATCGATGCCGAGGCCCGGCGCGTCGCACGCGGGCTGCTCGGCTGATCCGGAGAGGTGGCCGCCATGGAACTGCTGAAGACCATTCTCATCACCCTGTTCACCCTGGGCATCCTCGTCTCCATCCACGAGTTCGGGCATTTCTGGGTCGCGCGCCGTTGTGGGGTGCGTGTGCTGCGTTTCTCCGTCGGATTCGGCCGCGCGCTGTGGCGCCGGGTGGGGCGCGACGGCACAGAGTACGTCCTGGCCGCCATTCCTCTCGGTGGTTACGTGAAGATGCTCGACGAGCGAGAGGGCAGCGTGCCCCAGCAGGAGCTCCACCGTGCCTTCAACCGGCAACCAGTCCTCTCCCGGATGGCGATTGTCGCCGCCGGCCCCATCGCCAATTTCATCCTCGCCGTACTCGTTTTCTATGTGCTGTACATGGTTGGCGTGCGTGGTGTTGCGCCGGTTGTGGGTGAAGTGGAGCCTGATTCCCCAGTAGCCATTGCTGGGCTGCGGCCCGGAGATGAACTGGTTTCCGTTGATGGCAAGCTGACGCCCACGCGTCAGGCCGTCTCGATGCAATTGCTGAAACGTCTGGGCGAGTCAGGCGAGATTCGCCTCAGGTTTGCGGCACCCGGCAGTGAAGCCGCGCGCGAGGCCTCGGTTCCCATCCGCGATTGGCTGAAGGAGCAGGACGAGCCCGATCTCCTGGGAGGCCTGGGACTTGCCTTCGAACTTCCGGTGATAGAGCCCCGGATTTCCGAGGTCGTGGCGGGCAGCGCGGCCGAGTCGGCAGGCTTGCGCTCGGGGGATCGTATCGTGTCGGTGGACGGCTCCCCCGTATCCACATGGGAGGATTGGGTGCAGGTGGTGCGAGCCAGCCCCGGTGTGTCCCTGCCCTTGCAAGTGGAGCGCGGTGATGGGCGGCTCGAACTCAGACTCTTGCCTGCGCGCGTAGAGCAGCCAGATGGCACGGTGGTCGGGCAAGCAGGCGTGAGCGCGGTCATACCTGAGTGGCCGGAGGAATACCTGCGGTCAGAGCGATACGGGCCTGTGGGCGCCTGGCGCCCGGCGCTCAATCAGACCTGGTCACTGGTGCTCTTCACGGTCGATTCGACGCGGAAGATGATCGAGGGACTGATCTCGCCGAAGAACTTGAGCGGCCCCATCACGATTGCTAAAGTGGCGGCCGCCTCGGCGCGTTCGGGATTGGAGTCTTACATCGGCTTTCTCGCGCTGCTCAGTATCAGTCTGGGCGTGCTGAACCTCTTCCCGATCCCGGTTCTGGACGGTGGGCACCTGCTTTTCTGCCTTGTCGAACTGGTGAAGGGCAGTCCGGTCTCCGAGAGGGTGCAGATGCTGGGATACCAGGTGGGCCTTCTCATACTTGTCAGCGTGATGGCGCTGGCCCTTTTCAATGACATCAGCCGGTTCGCGGCCAATTGAGCGCCCCCGGGGGCGCAATCCGGAGCGAACCATGCCAAGGACCTGCCGACTCGATATGAAGCGCCACCTCCTGCTTTTTTCCCTGCTGCTGTTGGGCGTTGCCCGTAGCGCCTTTGGCGAGTCCTTCACGATCACGGACATCCGTGTTGAAGGGCTGCAGCGGATCTCCGCGGGCTCGGTCTTCAACGACATACCCGTGAAGGTGAACGACAAGGTTGACGAGTCGGTCGTGGCAGAGACGACGCGGGCGTTGTTCCGCACCGGAAATTTCGACGACGTACAGATCGGCCGAGATGCCGGGGTTCTCGTCATCACGGTTGTCGAGCGTCCCTCGATCAGCGAGATCAACATCGAGGGCAACAAGGCCATCGAGACCGATGCACTCCTTGACGGACTGAAGAAATCCGGCCTTGCCGTGGGCAACGTCTTCCAGCGCGCCACCCTCGAGCAGATGCGCATAGAACTCCAGCGCCAGTACGTGAGCCAGGGCAGGTACGACGCCACCATCGAGACCGAGGTCGCCGAACAGGCGCGTAACCGGGTGGCGGTCAACATCGATATTTCCGAGG
>CAIXOY010000058.1 GCA_903921135.1 uncultured Gammaproteobacteria bacterium | reverse complement strand
GTGATCATCCCCGAGTACAAACTCCCCAAACCCGAGACGCTTGCCCAGGGCGTGAGCCTCTACACCGTTTATACCCGCCGCGGTTACCCCGACGTGCAGGACCCGGTGCTGAACACCCACTCCAAGCTGAACTGCATCGTCGCCTGCATGCAGGCCGCGCGCGCGGGAGCGGACGAGGCGCTGATGCTGGACCCCCACGGCTTCGTGGCCACCTGCAACTCCACGCATTTCTTCATCGTGCGCCGGGGCGAGATCTGGACCTCCAGCGGCAATTACTGCCTGGACGGCATCACCCGCGGCAAGGTGGTGCAACTCGGGCGTGCGTTGGAGATCCCGGTGCGGGAAAAGAGCTTCTCCCTGCACGATGTCTACAACGCCGAGGAAGCCTTTGTGACGGGCACCTTCGCGGGGCTCGTGCCGGTGCGGGAGGTCGACTCGCGCCCCATCGGCGAAGGGAGCGCCCGGCCGGTCATCGCACGCCTGCAGGCCGCCTACCGTGAGGCCGTGGCCCACTACATCCAGCATGCGGGGCCCACCCATGCCCGCTGAGGCCGTCGCGCCCGTCCGGATCGCGATGTGGTCCGGGCCGCGCAATATCTCGACGGCGATGATGCGCTCCTTCGGCAACCGGCCCGATTGCACGGTCGTCGACGAGCCTTTCTATGGCTACTACCTGAAAGCTACCGGCTCCGTGCACCCCGGGCGCGAAGAGATCATCGCCAGCATGGACTGCGACTGGCGCAGCGTGGCCCGCACCATGACCGAAGGCGCCGTGCCCACCCCCGTGCAGTACCAGAAACAGCTCACCCACCAGATGCTCCCCGAGGTGGATCTTTCCTTCAGCGATGCGCTTATCAACTGTTTTCTGGTGCGCGAGCCGGCGCGGATGATCGTCTCTTACGCCAAGGTCAGGCCCGAGTTCGCGCTTCACGAACTGGGGCTGCCCCAGCAGCTGGCCATCTACCGCTATGTGGCGGCTCGGGCGGCCCGCGCCCCATTGGTGGTCGATGCTGTCGAGGTCTTGTCCGATCCAGGCACCGCTCTGGGGCGCATCTGCGCGCACGCTGGCATCCCGTTCCGGCAAGAGATGCTGCGCTGGCCGCCCGGCCGGCGTGATACAGACGGTGTGTGGGCGCCACACTGGTACGCGGCGGTCGAGGCCTCTACCGGTTTTGAGCCGCCGCCCGTGGGTGAGGTCGAGGTGCCGGCCCGGTACCGGGGCATTCTCGATGAGGCGAATGGCATATACGCCGAGATGCGCGCCCTCAATCCGTAACGTCCCCATCACAAACTGCCAACTACTCCCATACAGCGCTCCCGGCTTGCCATCGGGCTGCAACCCGCTGCTATATTCCGGCCACGCTCGATGGACCAAGGTCTGTCGGTGTCATCTGTCTGTGCACGGCAAGGGGTTTTTCCGTGTGCGGCCGGGGATCTTCCGGAAGGTCTCCCGCGTAGAGGGCACTGGCTGCCAAGGCGGCGAAAACCCGGGACAGGGTTCTCTCCAAAGACCATCGAACTGATCGGTACCAATCAGAAACCATAGGGGATTCAAAATGCTGCAGAAGAAACCACTGTCGCTGGCCGTCAGCGCCGCACTGGGTCTCGGCGCTACCGTATTCGGTGCACCGGGCTTCGCCCAGGACGCC
This sequence comes from uncultured Gammaproteobacteria bacterium, assembly GCA_903921135.1. Classification (GTDB taxonomy): domain Bacteria; phylum Pseudomonadota; class Gammaproteobacteria; order Pseudomonadales; family UBA5518; genus UBA5518. Next base: position 4,330 of record CAIXOY010000058.1, on the reverse strand, counting down.
GCCCAGGGCCTCGAGGAAGTCGTCGTCACCGGTTCGCGCATCCAGAAAGCGAACCTCGTCACCTCCAGCCCGGTCACGCAGTTAGATGCCGAGCAACTCCAGTTCACCGGTATCACCCGCCTTGAGGACGTCCTGAAGGACCTCCCGCAGATCTACCAGGGCCAGGGCGCCGGCCAATCCAACGGTGCAACCGGTACCGCCACCATCGACCTTCGCAACCTGGGCACCGTCCGTACCCTGGTGCTGGTCGACGGCAAGCGTCTCCCCGTCGGCTCCCCGCTGCAGAGCGGCGGTGCAGACATCAACCAGATCCCCGGCGCGCTGATCAAGCGCGTTGAAGTCCTCACCGGTGGCGCCTCGGCGGCCTACGGTTCAGACGCCGTTGCCGGCGTTGTGAACTTCATGATGGTCGACGACTTCGAAGGCGTGAAACTGGACTACCAGTACAGCCGCTACCGCCACAACAACGACGGCAACCTGGTTGCCGATCTCTCCGCGCAGCGCGGCTTCCCGGTTGCAGAGGGCAGCGTCAGCGATGGCGACATCTCGGATGCGTCCTTCATCATCGGCGGCAACCTGAACGAAGGCCGCGGCAACGTGGTGGCCTATGCCACCTACCGCGACATCGAGGCCGTCCTCCAGAGCGAGCGCGATTACAGCGCCTGCTCGCTGGCGAGCTCTGCCAACAGCCGCTGCGGTGGTTCGGGTACGCACGACAAGGGCCGCTTCACCGACTTCTCCACCTACGACTTCCGCGTCGAGGGCAACGACTTCGTGCCCAACGCCGGCTACGTGTACAACTTCGGCCCGCTGAACTACTTCCAGCGTCCCGACGAGCGCTACACCGCGGGTGCCTTCGCGCACTACGAGGTGAACGAGCACGTCGATGCCTACACCCAGATCATGTTCATGGACGACCGCACGGTCTCGCAGATCGCTCCCTCGGGCGCGTTCTTCGTCACGAGCTCGATCAGCTGCGAAAACCCCTTCATGAGCGACGCCCAGGCAGCCGCCATCGGTTGCGCCGGCCGCACGGGTGACGTGATCGGCTACATCGGCCGTCGTAACGTGGAAGGTGGCGGTCGTCAGCAAGACCTTCGCCACACCATGCTCCGTGGCGTCTTCGGCGTCCGTGGCGACATCAACGAAGACTGGCGCTACGACGTGTCGTACCAGTACGCCGAAGTCGACATGGAAAACACCTACTACAACGACTTCGGGACTTCCCGCATCGGCCGCGCCCTCGACGCAGTACGTGATCCCTCGACCGGTGACATCGTCTGCCGCTCCGTGCTCGATGGCAGCGACGCGAACTGCGTACCCTGGAACATCTTCCAGTCGGGTGGCGTAACGCAGGATGCCCTGAACTACCTGCAACTCCCGCTGTTTGCCCGTGGCACGACCGACCAGACCGTCTTCAGCGCCTTCGTGGCCGGCAACCTCGGCAACTACGGCATCAAGCTGCCCAGCGCCGAGAACGGCGTCGACGTCGCCTTCGGTGTGGAATGGCGTCAGGAGAACCTCGACTTCAACCCCGACGACAACTTCCGTCGCGGTGAAGGCGCAGGCCAGGGCGGCCCGACGCTGCCGCTGTCCGGTGGCTACGAGGTGGGTGAGTGGTACGCCGAGGCCAGCATCCCGCTGATCGAAGGCGCCAGCTTTGCAGAGGCGGTAACCCTTGATCTGGGCTACCGCTACTCCGATTACGACACCGACCAGAAGACCGACACCTACAAGATCGCGGGCGCCTGGGCAGTCGACGAGCAGGTGAAGTTCCGCGGCAGCTTCCAGCGCGCCGTGCGTGCAGCCAACATCAGCGAGCTGTTCTCGCCGCAGGGCCTTGGCCTTTTCGACATGGACACCGACCCCTGCGCGGATGCCACGGGTGGCCTCACGGGCACCTCGGCTGAAGGCTACACCTTCGACCAGTGCGCACGCAGCGGTATCACGCAGGCACAGTGGCTGGCCGGCACCAACATCAACTCGCCCGCGGGCCAGTACAACGTGTTCGGTGGTGGTAACCCGAAACTGGCCCCGGAAGAGGCAGACACCTACTCCTTCGGTGTGGTGCTCTCGCCGAACTTCCTCGAAGGCCTCGATGTCTCCATCGACTACTGGGACATCAAGATCGAGAAGGCCATCGGTGGTATCTCGGCTCTGACCATCCTCACGCAGTGCGTCGAGAGCGGCCAGTTCTGCGATCAGGTCCAGCGTGGCCCGAACGGCAACCTCTGGATCGGCAACGCACAGGTTGTGGCGCTTACCGACAACATCGCCTTCCAGCGTGTGAAGGGTATCGACATCATCGCCGACTACCAGTTCGACATCGCCGATTGGGGCACCATCGCCCTGAACAACTCGATGAGCATCATCGACACCTGGACCTTCAAGGAGTATGCCGGCGCCGTCACCGAAGACTGCAAAGGCATCTGGGGCGGCGTGTGCGGCTATCCGAACCCGGACTTCCGCAACGTGATGCGTTCGACCTGGGTAACCCCCTGGGACGTGACGGTAGCCCTCAGCTGGCGCCACATCCCGAAGATCGAGGACTACAACGGGCTCACCGATCTCGATTCGATGAACTACTTCGATCTGTCCGGCAGCTGGGATGTCACCGACTACGCCTCCGTGCGCCTCGGTGTGAACAACCTGTTCGACGAAGAGCCCGCATTCGCAGGCTTCAACGCAGGTCCGTCCAACAACGGCAACGGCAACACCTTCCCCGGCCTGTACGACGCCCTTGGCCAGTACTGGTTCCTGGGTGGCGAACTGAAGTTCTGATCCGGATGGAGAGCGGGTTCAGGCCCGCTCTCCGCTCCCGGCAACGGGAAACTTTCGGAGCCTTTCAAAGGCCAGCCTTCGGGCTGGCCTTTTTCATTTCAGGCGCCGGTTGATCCGTACCACGTCTTGCGGGCGCGCATCAGCGCAGACAAGAGTTCACGCTCGGCCTGGCTCAACAGCGGGTTCCAGATATCGAAGATCAGGATCACGCGGGTCTGGTCTGCGCCGTTCCACGCTTCGTGCTCGATGGAGTCGTCGAAGCACCAGGCCTCACCCATACGCCAGGCGCGTTCGGTATTTCCCACGCGGAAGCCCGCGGGCCCCGGGAGGATCAGGGGCAGGTGTACCAACAGCCGCGCGTTGGTGGAGCCGGTGTGCGGCGGGATGCGGGTATGCGGCGCGAGCGCCGAGAACAACGCCGTGGGCGCAAACCCTTCCTGATCGGCCATCGGGAGAGTCGCCAGCAGCGCGGCCGTGCGCGGGCAGCGCGCAATCGCCTCTTCTTGCCGTGCGCCGTCTTTCCACAGCCAGAAGGAACTCCACTCCCGGTTGTTGTTCAGCTCTGCCCACTGGTTCAGCGGTGCTCCCGGCGGGTAGCTGATGTAGGGCGCGAAGCCGGGCATGCCTGCATCCATCAGTGCGAGGAGTTCTTCCCGGATCATGTCGGTCGCGGCCTCGAGCTGCGGCAGCCACGGGAAGTGGGATCTGTCGAAAAACGGGATGGCCGGCAGCTGCGCCACATGCAGTTGCACGGGCTCGGCATGGTAGACGCGCTTGCGACCGGCCAGGATCTGCAGGGATTCGTCGAAGCGCCCGAGGTTTTCACCTGCGTGGCTGCCGCGCAGTTCGGCCGTGTGCTGCTGCAGGAACTCCGCGAGTTGACGGGCGTCGTCTTCCACCACGGTGCGCGCGTGGGCGAGCGGCGTCTGCAGTGCCGGGGGCAGAGCCTCGGGGGCCGGCGCAATCTTGATCGCATCGCGGTACACCAGCGCCGCTGCGCCGCGCTGCTTCATACGCTCCAGCACCGCGCCTTTGGAGAGCAGTGCGAGGAAGAAGTACGGGTCGATGGCGAGCGCGGCGTCGAGCTCAATGAGTGCTGCGGGAAGTTTGCCGGCCGCGCGCAGCACCATTGCGCGGTTCAGGCGGAGGTCTGCATCGGCGGGAAAGCGTTGCAAGGCGAGATCGAGTTGCGCCATCGCGCCGCGCGCATCACCGCGCTGCAGCAAGGACATGGCCTCGCGGATCATCGCTTGTGCACCCTCAGCCGCCATGCGTGTCCTCCAGTGCATCGAAGGCGTGCTGAAGCTGCGCCGCATAGCGCCGCCAGCGCCCCGTCGAGGACGTGTAGAGCGGCTGTCGAACCTGCCAGAGGCTGGCGGTGCGTACGCGGTTGTCTATCGCGTGGAACTCGAGCATTCCAGCGTGCCACGGCAGGTCGAGAAAACCGCATACCGTGTGGAGCACGGGCGTCGGATCCCTCACCAGATCCTCGTACCCCACATCGAGAACACGGCCCGGCAGCAGCGCCTGCCAGTGAGACATCAGCTGG
>CAIXOY010000057.1 GCA_903921135.1 uncultured Gammaproteobacteria bacterium | reverse complement strand
TCCCCTTCCGCAACGACGAGACGCACTACTTCAAGGTCCGCATCCACCCGGACGGCGACACCTCCACGCTGGATCTGCAGTTCAAGCAGACCCTCTACGTCGATTGAGCATGACGGTGCAGCGGATCGTGGTCGCCACCGGCAACCGGGGCAAGCTCGCGGAACTCTCCCGCCTGCTCGCGCCCACCGGCATCGAACTCTGCGCGCAATCGGATGCGGGCATAGAGCCGCCGGAAGAAACGGGACTCACCTTCATCGAGAACGCATTGCTGAATGCGCGCCACGCAAGTGCCGGCACGGGCCTGCCTGCGCTGGCGGACGATTCCGGGCTTGCGGTGGACGCACTCGGCGGCGCACCGGGCATTTACTCGGCCCGCTACGCCGGCGAAAACGCAGACGATGCGGCCAACAACCGCAAGCTGCTGGAAAGCCTCTCGGGCGTAGCTCCCAAGGCCCGCACCGCGCGCTATCACTGCGCGCTGGTGCTGCTGCGCCATCCTGCAGATCCGCTGCCGCTGGTGTGCAGCGCGAGCTGGGAAGGCCTGATTCTCAGCGAGCCCCGCGGCATGGGTGGATTCGGCTACGACCCGCTGTTCCTCGTGCCCTCGCTCGGCCTCACGGCGGCCGAACTTGATCCGGTGCTGAAAAACCAGCTGAGCCACCGCGGCCGCGCGCTTCAGATGCTGCTTGCGGCGCTGGAGAGCGAGTGCTGAGGCTGCCACCGCTCTCGCTCTACGTGCACCTGCCGTGGTGCGCGCGCAAATGTCCCTACTGCGATTTCAACTCCCACCAGAGCGCCACCGAGCCGCCTTTCGAGGCCTACGTCGATGCGTTGCTCGATGATCTGGTGCTGGACCTGCCGTGGGCACAGGACCGCGAGTGCCAGACGATGTTCATCGGCGGTGGCACACCGAGTCTTTTTCCGGGGGCTGCGATCCGCCGGTTGCTCGCGGGAGTGCGCGAGCGCCTGCCGCTCGCGGCTGACGCGGAAATCACGCTGGAAGCAAACCCCGGCAGCGCCGAGGCAGCACGCTTTGCGGCCTATCGGGAGGCGGGCGTGAACCGCCTGTCGATAGGGGTGCAGAGTTTCGATGACCGGAGCCTGGCTGCACTGGGGCGCATCCACGATTGCGCAGCGGCGCACGAGGCGGTGGTGGCCGCGCGCACGGCGGGCTTCACGAACATCAATCTCGACCTGATGCACGGCCTTCCCGGGCAGGACGCCGACGCCGCGGCGCAGGATCTGGCAGCGGCCATCGCGCAGGACGTGCCGCATCTCTCGTGGTACCAGCTCACCATCGAGCCCAACACCGTCTTCCACTCGCGCCCGCCCGTGCTGCCGGTGGAAGACGAGCTCGCCGGCATCCAGCAACAGGGCGAGGAACAGCTGGCGCAGGCGGGGTACATGCAGTACGAGGTCTCGGCCTTCGCGCGTCCGGGGCACCGCTGCCGCCACAATCTGAACTACTGGGGCTTCGGGGATTACCTCGGCATCGGCGCGGGCGCGCACGGCAAGATCAGCCTTCCCGGCGAGGGGCGTGTAGTGCGCAGCCGCCGCAGCCGCGTGCCCAAGGACTATCTGGCTGCCATGCCCGCGGCACGGCGCGATGCGTCGCCGGTGGACGCAGACGAGCTGCCGCTGGAATTCCTGATGAACGCGCTGCGCCTGTGCGAGGGCGTGCCGGCAGAGGATTTCGAGGCGCGCACCGGTGTGGCGCTTGCGAGCCTCGAGGCGGAACTCTCGTCGTTGCGTTCAAAGGGTTTGCTGGTGGAGGACACGCGTCGGCTGTGCACCACGCCAACGGGTTTCCGCTTTCTGGACAGCGTGCTGTCTGCGCTGGCGTAGGGCACCCGGCGGCCAGCAACGTCGATGGACATCTGCCGGCGTTCAGCCTTCCCGGCTGAACAACAGATCCCGAACCTGATGCCCCAGCCGCTC
>CAIXOY010000056.1 GCA_903921135.1 uncultured Gammaproteobacteria bacterium | reverse complement strand
TCCGCTGCGAAGAGCATGAAACTCGAAGAGTGCCGATTGCCAGAGCTTAGACCTGTGGCGCCCCTGCGGCCATAGGTGTCATGTAGCATGGCCGTCACGGGTGCCGCGGTGTGATAATCGCGTGAACACCGGAGTTCATAGCATGACCAGACCCGTCTTTCCGATCGTCAGAAACGCATGCGCCCTCATCCTCTGCATGATGGCGGGAGTCTCCTCTGCCACCGATCTCTGGCTCGCCAACGCGCGCATCATCGATGGGACCGGTACGGCCCCCACTGGCCTGCGCACGGTTCACCTGCGCGACGGCAAGGTGCTCGCCATCGGCAAGGACGCCGCGCCGGCCGGTGCCATCGACCTGCGTGGCAGTTATCTGCTGCCCGGTTTCATCGATGCGCACACACACATCGAGGATCCTGCGTCCGCGGAGCGTGCGTTGCGCTCCGGCGTGACCACCACCCGCGTACTGGGCGACGCCTACCTCAAGGGCCTCGCCACCCGCGACCTCGTGCGCCAGGGCAACACGCCCGGCCCGGAAATGCTCGTCTCCGCGGGCCATGTGCGGCCGGTGCTGGGCGAGGCTTTCGTGTTGAGCTTCCCGCAGTTCGGACGCTACCTGCACGCGCCGCTCACGGGCGCGGAACCTGTCGCCGAGGTGGTGCGCGCCGTCATTGCCCGTGGCGCTGATGTGATCAAGGTGGGTGCCAGCGAGCGCGCGGGCCTTGCCAGCACGGATCCGCGCAAGCCGGAGCTCAGCTTCGAGGAGCTGAGCGCAGCCGTGAATGAGGCCGGTGCCAAGGGGCTCTACGTTGCCGCGCACGCACACGGCGCCGGTGGTGTGAACGCTGCCGTGCGCGCCGGAGTGCGGAGCATCGAACATGGCACCTACGCCGACGCAGCGACGCTGCAACTGATGCTCGAGAAGGGCACGTTCTGGGTGCCGACACTCGCGGTGATGAGCCCGCTCGGCGACCCGCGCGGCGACCACGCCGAGGACATTGCCTTGCAGTTGCGCACCTATCACATGATGAAACCGCTGCGGGAGGGTGTGCGTCGCGCGCATGCGCTCGGCATCCCGGTCGCCACCGGCACCGATGGCACTTATGGCGACGGAGATGCCACTGCCCGCATACGCATTGCTCACGAAATCGAAGAACTCGTGAAGTGCGGGCTCACACCGCTCGAGGCCATCACGGCGGCCACGGCCAATGCCGCACGCCTGCTGGGCGTGGATGCGCGCACCGGCACCGTTGCCCCCGGCAAGGAAGCCGACCTGCTGGTGGTGGACCGCAATCCGCTGGAGGACACGACCACGCTCTTCGAGCCGATGCTGGTGGTCAACAACGGCGAAATCATCTTGAACCGGGTAGGACTCTGAGCACGGTGTGATCGATGCAACCCATACCTGCCGCGCTGCTGACCCTGGGATTGCTCGCGGCAGGCTGTGCTCCACTGCCGTCGACCGACGCGCGTTCGGTCCTGGCTCCCGAGCTCGCGGCACGGGGGCTTCAGGTCGACGACTCCACGCTTCTGGAGGAACTGCGTGGAGGCCTCGCAGGGCAGGAGATCACCCCTGAAACAGCAGTGCGCATCGCGCTTCTGAATAATCCCGGTCTGCAGGCGGAGTATGCGGTTCTCGGCTTTGCCGCAGCCGATGTCTACGAAGCCGCCCGTCCGCGCAATCCCTCGCTCTCGGTCTCGGTGCTCTCCTCCGATGAGAGCGGTGCCGCCGATCAGGTGGGCTTCGGCATTTCACAGCACTTCACGGAACTGCTCACCCTCGGTGCCAGGACGCGCATTGCCGAGGGAGAGTACGAGCGCGTGCGTCAGCAGATCGGCGCCAGCATTCTGGAAACCGCAGCGGACGCGGAGGCAGCCGTCCTGCAGGTAGCGAGCGCGGCGCAGATGGTCGCGGTGCGAGAGGCGATTGCCCGTGCCGCGAGCGCGTCGGCCGGCCTCGCGCAGCGCGTCTTCGATGCGGGCAACATCAGCCGTCTGGAGCTGGCGCTGGAAAAAGCCGATGCCGCTGAGAGCTCTCTCGCGCTGATGGAAGCGCGTTCAGGGCTCGGTGTGGCGAGGGCGGAACTGAACGCGGTGATGGGCTTGGGTGCCGCAGACGACACCTGGCGTGCGCCTGCCACTGTGCCCGGTCTTCCGGAGGCCGACGCACCGGTCGAGGCTCTGCTGTCGCTGGCGGACGAGAAGCGCCTCGACCTGGCGGCAGCCCGCGCCGAGCTCCGATTGCGCGCCGATGCGCTCGGCCTGACCCGGCGGTTCCGGTTGCTGGGCGAAGTGGATGTGGAGCTTTCCACCGAGCGCGAGACAGACCGCTCGCGCATCACGGGACCTGCGCTGGGAGTGGAGCTCCCGTTGTTTGATCAGGGTGCGGGAAGGGTGGCACGGGCACAGGCGCAGCTCGATCATTCCGACGCTGCCTTGCGCGCACTCGAGGTAGACATCAGTACGAGCATCAGGGCCCGTGCAGCGCTGTTGGCTGCGGCACGCGAGCGCGCGGCGCAGTATCGCGACGTGCTGATTCCGCTGCGTGAAGAGATCGTGGCGCTGATGCAGCGACAGGTGAACTACATGCTTGACGACCCCTCACAGGCTCTGCTTGCCCGGCAGAAGGCGTTCGCGGCCTATCAGGGTTACCTCGAGGCAGTGCGCGATTACCAGCTTGCGCGAGTCGAACTCGTCCGTGCGGTGGGCGCCCCCCTCCCGGCCAGCGCGGGTGCAGTTGCCGCGCCACTCGATGCACGAGGCCTTATCGCCCCGTCACCGGGTGCTGGCCACGGAATGGATCACACAGACATGAACCATGGCAGGGCAGAGCACCACGGGGTGGATCACGGAGGTATGAACCATGGCGGCATGGATCATGGCGCCCCGGATCGTGATGCCACCGGCCATGAGGGCATGCATCACGAGCGCGCCGAGGACCCTGCGTTGCCGCAACACGAGACGCACAGCGGTGAACCGCGATGATCAGCCGCCGCGACATCCTTTCACGCCTTGGGCTTGGCTCCCTCGCTGGTGCACTTGCCACCGTTTCCCGTAGCGCACGCGCGCAGGAGGACCGCGGCGGGCAGCACACGCATCACTCACCTGCATCTGCGCCGATTTCTGGTACTGCAGAAACACCCGTTGCTCCGCCCATGGCTGACCCTGGCCGAGGCTGGACCCCGGTGCGCACGCTGAACGGCTGGACGCTGCCCTTTCGCATGAACGACGGGGTCAAGGAATTCCACCTGGTGGCGGAGGAGGTGGAGCACGAGTTCGCACCCGGCAGCCGCGCCAGATGCTGGGGCTACAACGGCAGCACGCCCGGCCCCACCATTGAGGCGGTCGAAGGTGACCGTGTGCGCATCTTCGTGACCAACCGCCTTCCCGAACACACGACCGTCCACTGGCACGGGCTGTACCTGCCGAGCGGCATGGACGGGGTCGGCGGGCTCAGCCAGCCGCATATCCAGCCCGGCGAGACCTACTGCTACGAATTCACGCTGCGCCAGCACGGCACGCACATGTACCACCCGCACGCAGACGAAATGGTGCAGCTTGCGGTGGGCATGATGGGGCTCTTCATCATCCACCCGCGCGAGGGCGAGCCGCGCCGCATCGATCGCGACTATGCCTTCCTGCTGCACAACTGGGCGCTGCACCCGGGCACCTGGCGGCCTGATCCTTCGATCATGACCGAGTTCGACCTCTGGACCTTCAACTCGAAGGTTTTCCCTGCCATCGAGCCGCTGGTCGCGGCCACGGGCGAGCGCGTGCGCATCCGCATCGGCAATCTTTCGATGCACGAGCATCCCATCCACCTCCACGGCGTGCAGTTCGATGTTACCGGTGGTGACGGCGGACGACTGCCCGAGTCGCGCTGGCGCCGAGAGGTCACCGAGCTGATCGGTGTGGGCCAGATGCGGGATATCGAGTTCGAGGCGGTGGCCGGGGACTGGGCGCTGCACTGCCACAAATCGCACCACACCATGAACGCCATGGGCCACGGCGTGACCAACATGCTGGGCGTGGACCAGCGCGGGGTGGAGCAGGAGATCCGCGCGATGCTGCCGGGCTACATGGCCATGGGCGAGACCGGCATGGCGGACCACCAGGACCACACGGCCTCGGGCCATATGCCGGGCCCCGAGAACACCCTGCCGATGATGATGGGCAAGGGGCCTTTCGGAAATCTCGAGATGGGCGGGATGTTCACGCTGCTCAAGGTGCGCGATGGCCTCGCGCCCGGGGATTTCCGTGA
>CAIXOY010000055.1 GCA_903921135.1 uncultured Gammaproteobacteria bacterium | reverse complement strand
GAGCTGCCGCCGCCGAGGCCGGCGCCCACGGGCGTGCGCTTGTGCAGCCGGATGTCCACGCCCTGCATGCTGCCTGTGCGGGCCCTGAGCGCGCGGGCGGCGCGCACCACGAGGTTGTCTTCCGGATCCACACCGTCCAGATCGCTTTGCAGGCGGACGACCCCGTCTGCGCGTCCATCGAACGAGAGTTCGTCGCCGAAGTCGAGCAACTGGAACACCGTCTGCAGCAGGTGGTAGCCATCGGGGCGCCGCCCGGTGATGTGCAGGAACAGGTTCAGCTTGGCGGGTGCGGGCAGTGTCAGCATGTGCATCAGGCCGGCGGGAAGGTCCAGCGGCTGATCGACACCGTGAGCGCCGCGCCCTGGCCCTGCAGGCGCACGCGTCCGGGCAGGCTGATGCCTGCGGCATCGCTGTAGTTCTCGGGCGTCACGGTCCAGCCCGATTGCCTGAAGTGCGTGGCAAGGCCTTGCTCCAGTACCTGATCTTCGACGGGGAGGGAGGGGTCGGGAATGCCACGCACCCAGAATCGCAGGGCGTTCACGGGCACCGTCCAGCCCCAGGCCTCGGCGATCATCACCGAGGCGTCCGGGTGGTGGCGCGTCTTGCCGTCCTTGCCCTGCCAACTCACGCCGGTAGCATCGCCCTCGAGCACCAGCCGGCCCAGCCCCAGTGCACCGCTCAATACCAGCTTGTAGGTGTCGCTTTGCTGGTTCCAGCTGAGGAAGGCGCTGCCCGAATGTCCCGGTGAGCGCAAACCGATCTTGCCTTGCAGATCCCAGGAGGCGCGAGCCGAGACCGCATCACGGTGCGCCGCCCAGTCCGCGGGCTCTTTCACGGGTTGCTGCGCGCAACCTCCGAGCAGTGCCAGCAGGGCCAGCCCGGCAAGGAGCGTGCGGCGCATCAGCGCTTGGGCTCCGGTGCGCCCAGGCGCTTCATGGATTCGTGCACGACGGGGCTGTCGGGCGTTCCCTTGAGGCCTTTCTTCCAGACGTCCAAGGCCTCTTCCTTGCGGCCCATCGTCCAGAGCACTTCGCCCAGATGCGCGGCCACTTCGTGGTCCGGGAAGCGGGCGAATGCGTCCTGCAGATAGACGAGGGATTTGTCCAGTTGGCCCATGCGGAAGTGCACCCAGCCCATGCTGTCCAGGATGGCGGGGTCATCGGATTTGAGCGCGAGCGCGCGGCTGATCAGTTCGAGCGCCTCGGCGTGGCGGTCAGTCAGGTTGGTGAGGGAATAGCCAAGCGCGTTCAGGGCCAGGGCGCTGTTCGGATCGAGGCGGATCATCTCGCGCAGGTCCCGCTCGAGGCCGGGAATGTCGCGGCGTTTCTCGGCGACCATCGAGCGGGAGTAGAGGAGCGCGGGATCCGCGGGGGCGTCGGCAAGGGCCGTACTCAGCAGCGTCCATGCCGCGTCGTAGGAAGCGTGATCCACGAGCATTTCCGACTGCAGCAGCACGATGCGGGTGTCGTGTTCGGGCCAGCGCGAGCGGAAGCGCTTCATGGCGGCGTCGAGTGCTTCAGGGCCGCCGGCCTTGAACTTCAGTTCGCCGGCGCGCGTGATAGCCATGGGAAATGCAGGGGAGGGCTTCACGGCGAGATAGTGGTCCATCGCGGCGTCGGCGTTGCCTTGGCGCTCGTCGTCCTCGCCGAGATAGACGTGCACTGCGTCCTCCTGCCGACCTGCGGCCAGCAGGGTCTCCAGTTCGGCGCGCATACGGGGGAAATCCTTTTTCTCGCGGTAGACCAGTGCGAGAGAAAGCCGCAGTTCGGCGTCGTCCGGGGCGTTACGCAGCAATGCGCCGTACTGCTCGGCGGCGCCGTCGAGATCGCTTCGAGCGAGCATGCGGGCGTACTGCAGCCGCAATCGGTCGTTGCCCGGCTCTGCCTCCAGCGCGGCTTTGATGCGGGTGAGCGCTTTTTCTGTTTCGCCGCGGTTCTGGTAGACCTGCGCCTCGATCAGCACGGCCTGATAGTTGCCAGGTTCCTCTTTCAGAACGCGTCCGGTGAGTGCAAGGGCTCCGTCGTTGTCGCCCAGGCTCTGTGCCAGCACGGCGCGCGCTACCAGAACGTCGTTGGTGACGTCCTCGCCCAGTTGGCTGAGGGTGTCGAGCAGCGCCTTGCGATCCGCCTCGGGTGCGTCCAGCGCGCTCGCGGCGATGGCGGTGAAATTCGCGCCGGCGCCCGTCACATAGAGCGCCTGCATCTGCGTCATCGCTTCCTTGAGGCGGCCAGCGCGGGTGAGTTCCGTGGCCGCGGTATAGCGTGCCTCGGGGCTGTCGGGCTGCGCCTCGGCCCAGATCAGTGAGGCCTCCAGTACGGCTGCGGGGTTCTTCAGGTATCTGGCGATGCGCGTGGCCTGTGCCGCGATGCCGGGGTCACGTGTGGCCCGGGCCTGCTGGAGGTAGTTCTCGAGGGCGACATCGACGTGCCCGCTCCGTGCCGAGAGCTCTGCCACCAGCAGGGGATAGATCGCGTCGTCGGGAAAAGGCTTGTAGACGGGTTCCGGTGCGGGAGCGGGCTCGGCCTGCTCCGCTGTTGTGGCCGCGCTGGCATCGGGCGCTGCTGGCTGTTCCGGCGTGGCAGTACATCCCGCCAGCGTCAGCAGGAGCAGGGCCAGGCAAACGGGGCGTGCAGTGCGCGTGGGCGTGGGCATCGGGGGGCGTGGAGCGTGGACCGCGCGGGTGCGACAGGCCCCGGATTCTGCACAATCCGGCACCGAATTGATACACTCCGGCCGCGTTACGACAGTCGAGCAATAAAGGTGCGCCAGTTGATTCCGCCCACGGCGCCCTGCGTCGAAGGTCGCCCCTGAACATGAGCCTGCTCCTCGTCGGCCTGAACCACGAGACCGCGCCCGTCGCCGTGCGCGAGCGCGTGAGCTTCGCCCCTGAGCAACTTCCCGAGGGGCTGCGCGATGCCTGCGCGCTGCCGGGCATCTCGGAAGTCGTGATCCTCTCCACCTGCAACCGTACCGAGATCATCGTCGCCGGCGACGACAGCACCGGCGCGCCCGTTGTAGGCGCCTGGCTCGAGACCTTCCGCGCGCTGCCGCAGGGCGAACTCGCGCCCAACCTCTACAGCCTCCAGGGCCAGGAAGCGATGCGCCATCTGGTGCGTGTTGCGAGCGGGCTCGATTCGCTGGTCATGGGCGAGCCGCAGATTCTCGGGCAGTTCAAGACCGCCGTCGGCGAAGCGCGGCGTGCGGGTACCGTGGGCGGCGAACTCGGCCGCACGCTCGATCAGGTGCTGGCGGTGGCCAAGCGTGTACGCACCGAATCGGGCATCGGCCAGAACCCGGTGTCGGTGGCCTTTGCCGCGGTGCGGCTCGCGCGCCACATCTTCGATGACTTCTCCCAGACCACGGCCCTTCTGATCGGTGCGGGGGAAATGATCGAGCTCGTGGCGCGGCACCTCAAAGAAGCGGGGGTGCCGCGGCTGATCATCGCCAACCGCACGGTGGGTCGCGCCGAACTCGTGGCGGCCGAGCACGGGGGCGAGGCCATAGCGCTCGCGCAGATCCCCGATCACCTCGCGCGTGCCGACATCGTCGTGAGCTGCACGGCCTCGCAGTTGCCGATCCTCGGCAAGGGCGCGGTGGAGCAGGCGCTGCGTGCACGACGGCGCAAGCCCATGTTCATGGTCGATATCGCCGTGCCCCGCGACATCGAGCCGCAGGTGGCGGAACTCCGGGACGTCTACCTCTACAGCGTCGACGATCTGAAGCAGATCATCGACGAGAACCTCCGCGCCCGCGAACAGGCCGCCGAAAAAGCGGTCGTCATCGTGGAAGAGGGCGTGGATGGGTGGTTGCGCGGGCAGCGCGCGCTGGATGCCGTGGGCACGCTGCGCGACTACCGCAGCCAGGCCGAGCGTCTGCGCGACCAGGAACTCGAACGTGCTCTGAAATCCCTGCGCGGCGGCGCCGAGCCCGAAGAGGTGCTCGCGCAGTTCGGGCGCAACCTCACCAACAAGCTGGTGCACGGCCCCAGTATCGAACTGCGCCGGGCGGGCGAGGAAGGCCGCCACGAACTCCTCGACTGGGCGCGTCGCCTGTTCGGCCTGGGCCACCACGGGGACGGCGCTCCGTGATCAAGGCCTCCCTGGCCGCCAAGCTCCAGCAACTCTGCGAACGCCACGAGGAACTCGCGGCACTGCTCGGTGAGGCCGAGGTCATTTCCGAGCAGACCCGTTTCCGCGCGTTCAGCCGCGAGTACGCCGAGATCGAGCCGGTGGTGCAGGCTTATGCCCGATACTGTCGCGTGCTCGAAGACATCGCCGGAGCCGAGGCGCTGCTGCGCGATGCCGATCTCGAGATGCGCGAGCTGGCGCAGGAAGAATTCGACGCGGCCCGCGCGAGCAGCGAGGCGCTCGAAGCCGATCTGCAACTTCTGCTGCTGCCCAAGGATCCGCGCGACGGCGCCAACGTGTTTCTCGAGGTGCGTGCCGGTACGGGTGGCGACGAGGCCGCGATTTTCGCGGGCGACCTCTTCCGCATGTATTCCCGCTACGCGGATGCCCGGGGCTGGCAGGTCGAAGTGCTGAGCCAGCGGCCCGGCGAGCATGGCGGCTTCAAGGAAGTGATCGCGAGCGTGGCGGGGCGCGATGTGTTCAGCCGTTTCAAATTCGAGTCGGGTGTGCACCGTGTGCAGCGCGTGCCCGACACCGAGGCTCAGGGGCGCATCCACACATCGGCCTGTACGGTCGCCATCCTGCCCGAGGTGGCGGAAATCGAAGAAGTCGAGATCAACAAGGCCGATCTGCGTGTCGACACCTACCGCGCCAGCGGCGCCGGCGGCCAGCACGTGAACCGCACGGATTCCGCTGTGCGCATCACGCACATCCCGAGCGGCATCGTCGTGGAATGCCAGGACGAGCGCTCGCAACACAAGAACCGCGCACGGGCCATGTCGCTGCTGGCATCCAAACTCCTCAGCCAGGCGCAGGACGCGCAGCACGCGCAGCAGGCTAGCGAGCGCAAACTGCAGGTGGGCAGCGGTGACCGCTCCGAGCGCATCCGCACCTACAACTTCCCGCAGGGCCGCGTTACGGACCACCGCGTGAACCTCACGCTCTACCGTCTGCCCGAGATCATGGAAGGCGACCTCGACAGCGTGATCGATCCTCTCGTCCACGAGTACCAGGCCGACCAGCTGGCGGCCCTTGGCGAATGAGCGTGGCGCTGCCCGTGACGCAGCCGGATTCCCCGCAAACCGTGCGTGCCGCGCTGGAGCAGGCCGCGATGCGCCTGCCCGGCGAGTCGCCGCGACTGGACGCCGAGCTGCTGCTGGCCGAGGTGTTGGGGCGATCGCGCGCCTGGCTGCTCGCGCATGCTGCCGATCCGCTGCCCGCGCCCGCGAAGAACGCGTATGCAGCGCTTCTCGGGCGGCGCGCGGCCGGGGAGCCGGTCGCCTACATTCTCGGTCGTGCTGCGTTCTGGAGCCTGGAGCTGGAAGTGAGTACCGCGACCCTGGTGCCGCGTCCCGATACCGAAACCCTCGTTGAGCAGGTGCTCGCACACGCGCCGCAGACCACAGCTTGCGTGCTCGATCTAGGCACCGGCAGTGGCGCGATCGCGCTCGCACTGGCACGCGAGCGCCCGCACTGGAACGTGCTGGGCGTCGATATCGACCCTGCCGCGGTGGCGGTGGCCGCGCGCAATGCAGAGCGCAATACCATCACCAACGCACGTTTCATGGCGGGCGACTGGTACGCGCCGCTCGGCGATATGCGCTTCGGTATCGTCGTCTCGAATCCGCCCTACATCCGTGCCGACGATCCCTGCCTGCAGGGCCCCGGGCTCAGCCATGAGCCCCTCGGCGCGCTTGCCTCCGGAGCCGATGGCCTGGATGCGCTGCGCGCGGTGGTCGCGGGCGCACCGGCGCATCTGCTGCCCGGCGGCTTGCTGGCCTGTGAGCACGGCGCAGCGCAGGGTGCCGAGGTGCGAGCGCTGTTCCTGCACGCGGGGTTCAGCGAGGTGTGCACATGGCGCGATCTGCCGGGGCACGAGCGTGTCACGGCCGGCTGGCTGCCGGCCCAAGATGGCGGGCCCGCGGGCGGGGGGCTGCGCGATGGATGACGCCGATCTGCTGCGCTACAGCCGCCATATCCTCATGCCGCTCATCGATATCGAAGGGCAGCAGCGACTGCGCGAGGCGAAGGTTCTGGTGGTTGGTCTGGGCGGGCTGGGTTCGCCGGCGGCGATGTATCTGGCCACCAGCGGTGTCGGCAGACTGCTGCTCGCCGATGCCGATCTTGTCGAGATCTCGAATCTGCCGCGACAGCCCCTGCACGACGAATCCCGTATCGGCTGGAACAAGGCGCTTTCCGCTTCGGCGGCCATCCGCGCGCTGAATGCGGGCGTGGCGGTGGAACCGCTCGCGCAGCGTCTCGACGCGGACTCCCTGCCCTTGTTGGTGGGGCAGGTCGATCTGGTGCTCGACTGCAGCGACAACCTCGCCACCCGCCATGCCGTGAATGCGGCCTGCGTTGCTGCGCGCAAGCCCCTGGTGAGCGCGGCATCGCTCGGTTGGGAAGGGCAGTTGTCGGTCTTCGACCCTGCGAGCGGTGGCCCCTGCTATGCCTGCCTCTATCCGGTGCGTGATGCGCAAGAGGAGCGCGCCTGTGCGGTGAACGGAGTGGCCGCGCCCGTGGTGGGCGCCATGGGCGTGCTCCAGGCGCTGGAAGCGTTGAAACTCATCACGGGTGCCGGCACGCCGCTACGCGGCGAGTTGCTGGTCTTCGACGGACTGGACGGGGAATTCCACAGGCTGCGCGTTCCGCGTCGTCCCGATTGCCCGGTGTGCGCCTGAGTCCTGCGGCAGGTTCAGTCCTCGGGTTCGCGGGGGAAATCCTCGTCCTCGCTGTCGACGGGAAGAACGTTTTTTTCCTCAGCCCAACCGATGAGGTCCGCACCCTTGCAGCGCGCGGAACAGAACGGCCGGTACGGGTTGTCGGTGGACCAGGCGATACTCCGCCCGCAACTCGGGCACTCCGACATGAACGTCATGTTTCAGGCTCCCGCGCGCGTAGGCTGCGATGTACGGAATTCGGCCGCCAGCGCGAGATAGCGCGCATGAAGAGCGTCCACCTGCGCATGAAGATCGGCGAGGCTCCCCTCATTCCGGATCAGGTCGTCCGCCCGCGCAAGGCGCGCATCGCGCCCGATCTGCGCAGCCATGATGGCGCGCACCTGCTGCTCGCTATTGGCATCGCGCGTCATGGTGCGGGCGAGTTGCGTGCTTTCGTCCACGTCCACTACCAGCACGCGGTTGGCGAGCGTGTCCTGCCTCGCTTCCAGCAGCAGCGGCGAGACCAGCAGCACGTAGGGGCTGGTGGCGGCCTGAAGGCCACCGAAGATCTCGATGGCGATACGGGGGTGGAGGAGTTTCTCGAGCCAATCACGTTCTGCCGGGTCGGCGAAAATGCGCTGCCGGAGTTGCGCCCTGTCGAGCCCGCCATCTGCAGCGAGGATGCCCTTGCCGAAATGCTCCGCAATCGCCGCGAGTGCGGGCTGTCCGGGTTGCACGACGGTGCGCGAGGCCTGGTCCGCGTCCACCACGGCGATGCCCAGCGCCTCGAAGCGCGAGGAGACCGCCGTCTTGCCGCTGCCGATGCCGCCGGTCAGACCGACCACGAAGTTCTTCATGCTGCCACTACCCCGGGAAAACGCGCGTCCGGCCATTCTAGTCCCCGCGTGCGCGGTGGCGAAGTAGCTGTTTGCGCAGCCAACGCGCGTGGGCGACACTTCGCCCCGCTTCGCGCGCAGCGAAGCGGCGCAATGGAGCAGAGTGCATGACGCGTGGAGGCAGGCGGGTACTGGTGACGGGGGGCGCGGGCTTCATAGGTTCGCACCTCTGCCGGCGCCTGCTCGAGCGTGGCGAAGAGGTTTTGTGCGTAGACAATTTTTACACCGGTCGTCGTGAGAATATCCGCGATCTGGTCGCCCACCCGCTCTTCGAGGTGCTGCGTCAGGACATCACGTTTCCGCTCTACGTCGAAGTCGACCAGATCTACAACCTCGCGTGTCCCGCCTCACCGAAGCACTACCAGTTCGATCCGGTGCAAACCACCAAGACGTCGGTGCATGGCGCCATCAACATGCTCGGCCTGGCCAAGCGGTTGCGCGTGCCCATCCTGCAGGCCTCCACCTCCGAGGTCTATGGAGACCCGGAGGTGCATCCGCAGCCCGAGAGTTACTGGGGCCGCGTGAACCCCATCGGGCCGCGCAGCTGCTACGACGAGGGCAAGCGCTGCGCCGAGACGCTGTTCTTCGACTACCACCGCCAGCACGGGCTTGCGATACGCGTTGCGCGCATCTTCAACACCTATGGCCCCAACATGCAGGCCGAAGACGGCCGCGTGGTGAGCAATTTCATCGTGCAGGCGCTGCGGGGCGAGGACATCACGATCTTCGGCGACGGTTTGCAGACACGATCGTTCTGCTACGTGGATGATATGGTCGAGGCGCTGTTGCGCCTGATGGACAACCCCGAGAACAGCACCGGCCCCGTGAACCTGGGCAACCCTGCGGAGCGCAGCATCCGCGACATCGCCGAGGCGGTGTTGCGTCTCACCGGTTCGCGCTCGCAGATCGTTTTCCATCCCTTGCCGGTGGATGATCCCCGCCAGCGCCAGCCTGACATACGGGAGGCGCGCCGCCTGCTCGGCTGGGAGCCGGTCACGGCGCTGGAAGACGGGCTGCAACGCACCATTGATTACTTCCGGAGCACGCTGTGAAGCTCAGCATCATCATTCCCTGCTACAACGAGCGCAGCACCATCGAGGCAGTGATCGACGCCGTGCGTGCGGCGCCCGGCGGCGAGAAGGAAATCATCGTCGTCGATGACTGCTCGCGTGACGGCAGCGGAGAACTGCTCGAAGGCCCGTTGCGCGCCAAGGTCGACCGCGTTCTGCGCCACCCCGTGAACCGCGGCAAGGGCGCCGCCCTTCGCACCGGGATCGCACATGCCACGGGCGACATCGTGATCATCCAGGACGCTGACCTCGAGTACGACCCGCAGCAGTATCCCCTCCTGATCGAGCCCATCCTGCAGGACAAGGCCGACGTGGTGTATGGCTCGCGCTTCCTGGGCGGTGGTCCGCACCGCGTGCTCTATTTCTGGCACCGCGTGGGCAATGGCCTGCTCACGCTGTTATCGAACATGTTCACGAATCTCAACCTCACCGACATGGAGACCTGCTACAAGGTCTTCCGCCGCGACATCATCCAGTCGATACGCATAGAGGAAGAGCGTTTCGGTTTCGAGCCTGAAATCACGGCGAAGATCGCGAAGCTGCGCTGCCGGATCTTCGAAGTGGGCATCTCCTACTACGGACGTACCTATGAGGAGGGCAAGAAGATCGGGTGGCGGGACGGTGTGCGGGCGATGTGGTGCATTGCGCGGTACAACCTCCGTGGCTGATGTCACTGCTCGCCCGGAACAATCGACCGGGCGTCAGCCCTGAAGCCGGCGGGGCCCGTACGTGCTGAACGGCAAGCGGATCGTGGTGGTGATGCCCGCATACAACGCGGAGCGCACCCTGCGCCGGACCCTCGACGAAGTTCCCCCGGATGTCGTCGATGAGGTGATCCTGGTCGATGACTGCAGCAGTGATCGCACGGGTGATCTCGCGCACTCGCTTGGCCTGCGCACCATCCGTCACGAACGCAACCTCGGTTACGGCGGCAACCAGAAGACCTGTTATGCGGCCGCGCTGGCGGCCGGAGCGGACGTCGTTGTCATGCTGCATCCGGATTACCAGTACACGCCGCGCCTCGTGACGGCGATGGCCGCGATGATCACGAGCGGACAGTACGACGCGGTTCTCGCCTCCCGCATCCTCGGGCGTGGTGCGCTCGCAGGCGGCATGCCGGTGTACAAGTACATCGCCAACCGCTTGCTCACGCTCGCCGAAAACCTGCTGCTCGGCTACAAGTTCACGGAGTACCACACCGGCTACCGGGCCTGGAGCCGTGAGGTGCTGCAGCAACTTCCCTTGGGCCGGAATTCGGATGACTTCGTCTTCGACAACCAGATGCTGGTGCAGGCCTGCCACTTCGGTTTCAGGATCGGCGAGATCTCCTGCCCCACGCGCTACTTCGCGGAAGCCTCGTCGATCAGTTTCCGTCGCAGCGTGCGTTACGGTTTCGGCGTGCTCGGCACGGCGCTGCGCTACCGGTTGCACCATTGGGGCCTGCTCCGCTACCCCCTGCTAGCCCCGCTCGAATGAGTGCGACGCCCGGACCGCCGGCTGCTGCCTCCGGACGGATAGCTCGATTGCGCGGGCAGGTCGCGGGCAGAGGAGGGGATGCTTGTGAGCATCCCTAGCCGCGCACGTGCGCTGGCGCGCGCGCCGGGTATTCGGGCAGGGGCGCTGCTGCTGATCCTGTGCGTGCTGGTGTACGGGAGAGTCGGTGGTTTCGACTATTCGCGGACCGATGACTTCGGCTACATCATCCTGAACGGTCACGTTCGAAGCGGTCTCAGCCTTGAGGGCATTCGCTGGGCCTTTACGGCCGTCGACATGGGTAACTGGCACCCGCTGACGTGGGTGTCGCTGATGGCGGATACCACGCTTTTCGGTCTGGATCCGGGGCCGCGGCATGTCGTTAACGTCCTCATCCATCTGTGCAATTCACTGCTTGTCTGGCGTCTGGCGGCGCGGCTGTTGCGTGGGCCCGAGCCTGGGCTGCTGGTGGCGGCGCTGTTTCTGGTGCACCCGCTGCACGTTGAGTCGGTGGCGTGGATCGCGGAGCGCAAGGATGTGCTCTGCGCGTTGTTCTTCCTGCTGGCCTGCCTCGCGCAACTCGATCACCGCGAGACCGGAGCCCGCTCTTCGTGGTGGCGGGTACAGGTGTTCGGCGTGCTTGCTCTGCTGTCCAAGCCGATGGCGGTAACCCTGCCTGTGGTGCTGGTCCTGCTGGATCTGTGGCCGTCGCTGCGCCCGACCCGCAGCGACGATCGTGCACTGAGCGGTTTCGGAGCAGCATGCATCGACAAGCTGCCTTTGCTCGCGGCAGCGGTGCTGGTGGCGTGGCTCACCGTGCTCGCTCAGGGCGGCGCTGTTGCTCCGCTCGCGCAGGTGTCGGTGCTCGAGCGGTTGTCGACTGTGCCGGTGTCGCTGGCTACCTATCTTGGTGACCTCGTACTGCCGCATGACCTTGCGTCTTTCTATCCTTTCCGGATACCCGATCCTCTCCGTGAGGTGCTGCCATGCTCAGCGCTGCTGGCAGGCATTTCCCTCGTGTGCTGGCGAGCACGGAGGCGCTATCCGGAACT
>CAIXOY010000054.1 GCA_903921135.1 uncultured Gammaproteobacteria bacterium | reverse complement strand
TACTCGCGGGGCCGCATGATCCAGCCACTGATCTGGGCCGCCACGACGGGGTTGGTCTGGTTGCCCGTGACCGCACGCTCGTCGGTGAGGTTGCTGCCGACCAGCGCGATCGTGAGTCCGTTATCGCGGTTCACGATCGAGAGCATCGCGTTCACCATCTCGTAGGAGTCGAGTTCGCGCTCGCTCTCGTTCGCGAAGTCACCGAAGGCATAGCTCTTGTCCCGGAAGGAGACGTTCACGTTGCCGTCGAAATCCCAGCGGCTGTCGGCGATCGGCATGTTCAGCGCGATGAATGCAGAACCCGAGTAACCGGCCGCACCGGGGAGCTCATTGCCCTTGGCATCGAAGCTGCCCACACACGTGCCGTACCACGCCGCGAAGGCACCGCAACCCGCACCGGGGAATTTCTTGAACTCGGTGTCCAGCAGGGCGATGCTGCCACCGATCGACCAGTGCTCGTCGATCGAGAAGTTCACGTCCGTCTCGATACCCTTGGTCTCGGCCTCGGCCGCGTTGCGCACCACGATCACGCCCGTATCGGGGGACTGAGCGCCCACCTGCAGGTCGTCGAAGGTGTTGATGAACGCGGCCACGTTGAACAGCAGGCGACCATCGAGCAGCCGGCTCTTGCTGCCGATTTCGTAAGCGATGGAATCCTCGTTCTTCACGAGTTTCTCGCTCAGCACGAAGGTGTTGCCACCGTTGTCGATGCCACCACCCTTGTAGCCCGTGGCAACCGTGGCGTAGAGGTTGATGTCATCGTTGATCTGGTACTGGAGCTTCGCCGACCAGGTCAGGAACTTGTCGTCGATGCCGAGTGCCTGCTCGCACTGGTTGCCGTCGGGCGAGACGAATGCTCCACCACCGATGCCGAAGCAGGGCGCGGTTACCTGGCTCACATCGGTGTAGGAGGTGCTGTAGAGCGCACCGTTCGGGAAGCCCGGAATGCCGAGGGCTGCAAGGGGCAACGGCGTACCGTTCGGCAGGTCGACACGCAGCCCGACCTTGTCGAGCGCATCTTTTTCTTCCTTGCCGTAGCGCAGCCCCACACCGAATTTCAGCTGGTCGGTGAAGGCGTAGGTGCCCTCCGCGAAGGCGGAATAGGACTTCGACTCCTCGGTGTCGCCGTTCAGGGCGGCGAGGTTCGCGGCAGGGACGCCCGTATCGAGCGTGGGGTTATGGAAGAAAATGTACGCGCCGCCGTTCTTGCTTGTGGGCGTCTGCTCCGTGTCCATCTCGTCGTAGTAGAGCCCCGCCATCCAGGTGAAGCTGCCATCGTCAGGCGAGGTCAAGCGCAGCTCTGTGCTGGTGAAATCCACCGGCGAGTAACGCGTGGTCAGCATGATGCTGTTGATGGGCAGGCCGGAGTAGTTGAAGACCCTGGAGTTCGAGGTGTCGAGGTGCCCGGTCTGCGAGGTCAGCGTGTAGCCGTCACCGAAGTGGTAGTTCATGACCAGCTGCAGGTTCTTCATGCGCGCGGTCCAGCGCGTCTCCTCGTTCAGGTAGGCGTAGATGCCGGTGGTGACGACGTGCTGGGTGAGATCGGTCTTGAAGTCCTCGCCTTGGGCAACCAGGTACTGGTTGATGGGCAGGTCGATACCGCCCGGTCCGGGGTCTATGCCCTGCTGCGTGGTGCCGTAGCGCTTGGTGGTCATGTACTCGTATTTGAAGAGCGCGTCGAAGCTCTCGTTCGGCGTGAAAGCCAGCTGGCCGCGCGCACCGAACTTGTCATCGCCACCCGCGTCCTGGCCGAGAGGGTTATCGAGGTAGGCGCCGCGCTCGGTGCTCACCAACGCCAGACGGCCGGAGATCGAATCGGTGATCGGCCCCGAAAGCGCGCCCTCGTACTCGCGCATCTGGCGGTTGCCGGCGCGCACGCGAACGCGGCCCTCGGTTTCCTCACCGGGCTTGGCGCTGATCACGTTGATGGCGCCGGCGCTGGTGTTGCGGCCGAAGAAGGTCGATTGCGGGCCACGCAGCACCTCTACCCGCTCCAGATCGAAGAACGGCATGGACAGCAGACCGAGCGCGCGGGAGACGGCGATGCCGTCGAGATAGAAACCGACGGGACTCTCGAGGCCCTCGGCAGGGCTGCCGAGGCCGCGGAGGCTCACGGCATTGGTGGACCCCTGGTCTTCGATGTAGAGGTTCGGGGTCTGCCGGCCGAGCTCGGTGATGGATTTGATGCTCTTCTTGAGAAGGCTGGCGCCCGTCTCGACGGCCATGGAGATAGGAACGTCCCGCATGGTCTCTTCGCGCTTCTGCGCGGTCACGGTGATTTCCTCGATCCCGCCCTGCGCGAAGGCAAGCGGCGGCAAGGCGAGTATCAGGGCGGGCAGGAAACGGGCATTGCGCGTAGGTGTCATGGAGCATCTCCCGGGCTGTAAGGATTATTCGGGACGGGTGGATGGAACCCACCTGACGCGTCAACCCTAGCCTATCGGGCGCGCTACCGTTTACTCCGAACGGATGAGACTGGCGGGCGCTTCAGGCGAAGCGCATTTCCGGCACCTCGGCCGGTACCACCAGCTTGCCGCCGGTCTTCGCGACGATCTCCTCCACGCTCACACCGGGCGCACGCTCCTTCAGGTGGAAGGCACCGTCGGCGATTTCGAGGTAGGCGAGGTCCGTCAGCACCTTGCGGATGCAGCCCGCGCCAGTGAGCGGAAGCGTGCAGGCATCGAGCAGCTTGGAGGCACCCGATTTGTCTGCGTGCGTCATGATCACGAGGATGTTGCGCGCCGCTGCCACCAGGTCCATGGCACCGCCCATGCCCTTGACCAGCTTGCCGGGCACCATCCACGAGGCGATATCGCCCAGCACGGATACCTCGAAGGCGCCGAGGATGGTCACGTCCACATGCCCGCCGCGGATCATCGCGAAGGACTCGGCCGAGTTGAAGATCGCGGCGCCGGTGATGGCGGTGACGGTCTGCTTGCCGGCGTTGATCATGTCGGCGTCGACCGCATCATCGGTGGGAAAAGGCCCCATACCCAGCAGGCCGTTCTCGGACTGCAGCATCACGCGAATGCCCGCCGGGACGTAGTTGGCGACCAGCGTGGGAATGCCAATACCGAGGTTCACATAATCGCCGTCACGCAGCTCGAGTGCGGCGCGGCGGGCCATCTGTTCGCGTGAGAGTGCCATGGGTGTTCCTCCGCTCAGCCGGCGCGCACGGTGCGCTGTTCGATGCGTTTCTCGAAGCTGCCCTGGATCAGGCGGTTAACGTAGATGCCCGGGGTGTGGATCTGGGCCGGATCGAGGGCGCCGGGCTCGACGATCTCCTCGACCTCCATGACCGTGATCCTGCCAGCAGTCGCTGCCATCGGGTTGAAGTTCTGGGCCGTGTGGCGGTAGATGGCGTTACCGTAGCGGTCTGCCTTCCACGCTTTCACGATCGCGAAATCACCGGTGATGGCTTCCTCCAGGATGTAGGGGCGGCCGTTGAAGTGCCGCACCTCCTTGCCCTCGCCCACCGGCGTGCCATAACCCGTCGCAGTGAAAAACGCTGGAATGCCGGCGCCGCCTGCACGCATCTTCTCGGCCAGCGTGCCCTGCGGCGTGAGATCGACCTCGATCTCGCCGTTCAGGAGTTGCTGCTCGAAGAGTTTGTTCTCGCCCACGTAGGAGGCGATGACCTTGCGTATCTGGCGGTCTTCCAGCAGGACGCCCAGCCCGAAACCGTCCACGCCGCAGTTGTTCGAGACCACGGTCAGCCCGCGCACGCCCATCTGCCGGATGCGCCGGATCAGGCCCTCGGGAATCCCGCACAGTCCGAAGCCGCCGGCGATGACGGTCATGTTGTCCGTCAGCCCCTCCAGGGCCTCCTCGTAACTGCCTACGACCTTGTCAAATCCGTTCATCAGAGCACCCTCCTGCTAGGCGTCGAACAACACGCGCACGTCCGGCTTCACGACCTTGCCCATGGCATTGCGCGGCAGCGCGGGCACGAAAAGGAATCGCCGGGGTTGTTTGTAAGAGGACATCTGCTTCTCGCACCATGTGCGGAGTGTGCCCTCGTCGAGCCCCGCATCTTCACGCGGCACGACGACGGCAGCAACCACTTCACCCCAGGTCACATCCGGCAGTCCGAGCACGGCACATTCGGCAATCTGCGGGTGCTCGAGCAGCACGCCCTCGATCTCCAGCGCCGAGAGCTTGTAGCCCCCGGACTTGATGATGTCGACCGACTGCCGCCCCATGATGCGGTAGTAGCCACGCTCGCGCACCGCCACGTCCCCGGTACGGAACCAGCCGTCTGCCGTGAAGCTCGCTGCGGTCGCGGATGGATTGTTCCAGTACTCCGGAAACACCGTGGGACCGCGGACCTGAATCTCGCCGGGCTGGTCTTCACCCGTCACCCCGGCGCCTGCTTCGTCGACCAATCGCACCTCCATGCCCGGCATCGGGAGCCCGACGCTGCCGCTGCGGCGCTCGCCCACCAGGGGGTTGGAGAGTGCCATCCCGATCTCGGTCATGCCGTAGCGCTCGAGCAGCCGTTGGCCCGTGAGTTCCTCCCAGCGCAGGTGCACGGTAGCCGGCAAGGCCGCGGAACCCGACACCATGAGGCGCATCCGGGCGAAGGCCCCGCAGATCGCGGCCCTGCGCTCATTGCCCATGTCCTCGAGCGCGGCGATCAGCTTCACATAGATCGTGGGAACGGCCATGAATACGGTGTAGGCCCCCTCCTCCACGCGCTGCAGCACGGCGTCCTGCCGGAAGCCGTCAAAGGCCTCGACACAGGCACCCGCCCAGAGCGCACATCCCAGCACGTTCACGATCCCGTGCACGTGGTGAAGCGGCAGGAACAACGGCGTGGAGTCATCAGCCCGCCAGCCCCAGGCCTGCTCCATGCCGGACATCATGGCGGCGAGGTTGGCGTGCGTGGCGACCGCGCCCTTTGGCTTGCTGGTGGTGCCGCTGGTGAACACGATCATCGCGCGACGCGGCGCTGCCACCTCGGGCAATGCGCGGACGGGCACATCGATGCTGTAGGGTGGAAGGCCGGATATGACCGCGCCTGCAGCCGCACAGGCCTCGAGCAGCGCATCGCCCGGCGCCTCGCTGATGACGCGCGATACACCCGCGGTGCGCAGTACGTGCAGCAATTCGCCCATCGCAGCACCCCGGTTCAGGGGAACGGCCACGCCGCCGGCACGCCAGATCCCCCACTGCAGAGCCGCGTAGTCCTCGCCTGCGGGCACGAGAAAAGCGATGCGCTCCTCCGCGAGATCAGGCGCGGCACCAAGGAGAGACGAGGCAATCGATGCCGAGCGGTCAAGGAGACCGGCATAGGTGGTGCGGCGGTCTCCCGCGCGGAAGGCAATCCGGCCGGAGTGATTAACGGCACGTTGTACGAATTCGAGCATGGATCTGCGCCAGAAAAACGGGCCGCTCCATTATGACAAAGCCGGCCGAAGCACTGGTGCATAATCCACCGATCGATCGAGGGAAAAACATGAACCCCAAGAACCGCCAGTGGACACTTGCCCGCCGCCCTCAGGGCATGCTGCAGG
This sequence comes from uncultured Gammaproteobacteria bacterium, assembly GCA_903921135.1. Taxonomy (GTDB): domain Bacteria; phylum Pseudomonadota; class Gammaproteobacteria; order Pseudomonadales; family UBA5518; genus UBA5518. The sequence continues at coordinate 4,360 of CAIXOY010000054.1, read as the reverse complement.
AGGAAGACTTCGCCTACCGCGAAACCACCATCCCCGAAGCGGCACTCGACGAGGGCCAGGTCTTGCTGCAGAACCTCTGGCTCGGTTTCGATGCCACGCAGCGCGAATGGCTGAAGGATCAGGAGGGCTATCTGCCACCGGTGGGCGTGGGCGAGGTGGTGCGCGCCTCGAGTGTCGCGCGCGTGCTTCGCTCGACCAACCCGGCGCTGCCAGAAGGGGCGCTCGTTCAAGGACTGTATGGTTGGCAGGACTATGCCTTGGCACACCCGGGCGACGCACTGCCGCCTGCACTGCTGCCCCCGGGCGTGACGCCGGAGATGGCCCTCGCCGCGCTTGGCGGCACAGCACTCACCGCCTATTTCGGGCTGGTCGATGTAGGCGGCATCGCGGCCGGCCAGACTGTGGTCGTTTCCGCTGCGGGCGGCGCGACAGGCTCCATGGCCGTGCAGATCGCAAAGTTGCGTGGCGCGCGCGTCATCGGTATTGCCGGCGGTGCCGCCAAGTGCGCGTGGGTGCGGGGTCTCGGCGCCGAGGACTGCATCGACTACCGCAACGAAGCGCTCGCGGAGCGCCTGAGAACGCTCTGCCCCGATGGCATCGACATCGCCTTCGACAACGTCGGGGGCGCACACCTCGAAGCGATGATCGCCTGCATCGCGCCGCGGGGCCGTGTGGTGCTCTGCGGACAGATCGCGGGCTACGACGCGCAGCAGCCACCGCCCGGACCGCGCAACCTGATGAACCTGATCTACCGCCGGGCACGCATGGAGGGTTTCCTGATGCTCGACTACCTGCACCGCACGGGCGAGGCGTTCGCCGAACTCGGGCCCTGGATGGCGAGCGGCGAGCTCCGCTGGGAGGCCGATGTGCAGGAAGGCTTCCATCGCATTCCACAGACGCTGCTCCGCCTCTTTCGCGGCGAGAACATGGGCAAGCAATTGCTCCGTATCGACCGCCAGGAGGCACAGCCGTGAGCGTGCACCGCCGCACCAAGATCGTCGCCACACTGGGGCCTGCCAGCAGCTCGCCGGAGACGATTGCCGCGCTGGTGGAAGCAGGCGTGGATGTGTTCAGGCTGAATTTCTCGCACGGTAAGGTGGAAGACCACCGCGCACGCGCACGTGACGTCCGGATGGCAGCCGCGCGCATCGGACACGAGGTCGCACTGCTGGGCGACCTGCAAGGTCCGAAGATCCGCATCCGCGGCTTCCGCGAAGGGGCGGTGGAACTCGTGGCAGGCGCATCCTTCACGCTGGACTGCGGGTTGCCGGGGGACGCGGGCGACGCAACAGCCGTAGGCGTCGATCTTCCCAGCCTGCCTCAGAGCGTGTTCACCGGCGATGTGCTCATCCTGGATGATGGCCGCATCAGCCTGACGGTCACGGGCGTCGAAGGCGCGAAGGTGCACTGCAGCGTGCGCATGGGTGGTCGCCTCTCGAACCGCAAGGGACTGAACCGGCTGGGCGGCGGGCTCTCGGCGCCCTCCCTCACCGAGCGCGACCTCGAAGACATACGCCACGCGGCAGAACTCGGGCTCGATTACCTCGCCGTGTCCTTCCCGCTGCACGCGGACGACATCCGGGAGGCGCGCGCACTTGCAGTCGCTGCAGGCAGCACGGCAAGGATCATCGCCAAGATCGAGCGCGCGGAGGTGGTACAGGACGAGGCGGTTCTGGACGCGATGATCGAGGCATCGGACGGCATCATGGTGGCGCGCGGCGACCTCGGGGTGGAAATCGGCGATGCAGCACTGATCGGCGTCCAGAAAATGCTGATCCGGAAGGCGCGCCGCGCAGACCGGATCGTGATCACCGCGACGCAGATGATGGAGTCGATGGTCCAGAACCCCATCCCCACACGCGCGGAGGTCTTCGACGTCGCCAATGCCGTGCTCGATGGCAGCGATGCGGTGATGCTCTCTGCCGAAACGGCGAGCGGGCGATACCCGGTGGAGACAGTGAGCGCGATGGCAGGCACCTGTCTTGGCGCGGAAACGTGGCCTGAGGTACGGCGCTCGGGGCACCGCGCGGACCGGGAATTCCAGCGCGTGGATGAAACCATCGCCATGGCCGCGGTCTACGCCGCCAACCACCTCGCCGGCGTCGCCGGCATGGTCTGCCTCACGGAGTCGGGTGCAACGGCGCTCAGGATGTCCCGGATGAGTTCGGGCCTGCCCATATTCGCCCTCAGCAGACACGGCGAAACGGTGCGCAGGATGTGCCTTTACCGCGGTGTGCGCCCCCTGGTGTTCGACTACACCGTGTTTCCCGCGGCGGAGGCCGCCGGAGAGGCCGTGGCGGAACTGCGCCGCCGCGGATTGGTGCAGCCCGGACAACGGCTGATACTGACGCGCGGAGACCTGCTCGGCGTGGGCGGCTCGACGACGACGCTGAAGATTCTGGAGACCTGAGGCTCAACTGCCCGCGGGGGGCGCGATCGTCGCGTTGTCACGCCCGAGGTTCTTGGCGAGATAGAGCGCGGCGTCCGCACGCAGCAGCAGATCCTCGGGGGATTCGCTCGTGCGGGGATCGAGTTCGGCGATGCCTCCACTCATGGTGATTTCGATCCGCGCGGCAGGGAGGACCATCGGGCGCCGGATTGCCTCGTTCAGCCGGTTGTACAGGCCGATGGCATCCAGCGCCACCACGCCGGGCAGCAGCATCGCAAACTCCTCGCCACCGACGCGGAAGATGTCGCGCGGCGGATTGCGCTCCGCCCGCAGGCAATCGGCAATGCGGGTGAGCACCGCATCGCCCACGGGATGGCCCCAACTGTCGTTCACCTCCTTGAACCTGTCCGCGTCCAGCACCAGTACGCTGAGAGGCGTCTGGCGCTCACGCGCGGCATTCACTGCCTGTTGCAGCCGGAGGTCGAAGCTGCGCCGGTTTCCGAGGCGCGTCAGAGCGTCGGTGCTGGATTCGAGCGCGAGATCGTCCAGCGCGCGGCCGATGCTGCGACGCAACCAGTACACGAGCCCCATGACCCCAAGCACCAACAACCCGTCGAGCGTCGCAGCCACGCGCAGCAGATGATCACGGCGCCGCTCGAACTCGGCCGCGTACAGTGATTCCTCGTAGTCCATCCCAAGGATGGCCACCACATTGCCGGCGGCATCACGGATTGGCGCAGAGACGCTGCGCATGGGACGGCGTGTACCGCCAGAATCGTATGCACCGCGATCGACATAGGCCTGACCCGCCATCAGGGTGGGTATCGTGTCGGGCTCGTTCGCGAGATCGAAATCGAGGGGTTCGGTGAGGAAGCTCGGGGGATCCGTGGGACGCACCAGGTCTGCAGAGCGGGCGGCGTCCAGAATGATCACAAGGCCGCCGTCGCGGTAACGCATGGTGTAGAGCGCGTGGATCGAAGGAACCGCGTTCTGGATCCTCACCAGCACGCTCTGGAGTTTGTCGTGTACTTCGCCCGATTGCTGCTCGCGCGACATCAGGGTTTCGTGGAGATCGCCGTCGATGCGCGATGCGATGACCGAGGCCAGTTCCATCAGGTGATGATCGAATCCGGCCTTTGCCTTCTCCAAGCCCATCCGCAGGAACGGCATCGACAGCAACACGATCAGCAAGCCGAAAACGAGCCCCGCTTCCAGCGCGAGCAGCGCGGCAGGTTGGAGCAACAGCCGGCGCAGCAGGCCGGGCCCCGAAGCTGGGGGCGTCGCTACGTTCATGCCGGACCATTCCCGGAGGCCGTCTCGCACCGATCCCGCCCGTCGCGTTTCGCCCCGTAGAGCGCACGATCGGCGCGCAGCATCAGGCCCTCCGCGTCTTCATTCGCCAGCAGCGCTGCAATGCCTGCGCTCACCGTGAGTCGCAGGCCGATATCCCCGCGTTCGTCCAGTGGCCGCCGTGTGGCCGCCGCAATGCGATCGAACAGCACCCGAGCCTGCAGCACATCCGTGCCGGGCAGGACGAGAGCGAACTCCTCACCTCCTATGCGACACACGATGTCCTCGCTTCGCGCGCAGTGCTGCAGGGCCTCCGCAACAGTGACGAGTACACGGTCACCCGCCGCGTGCCCCAGAGCATCGTTGATGGATTTGAACCGGTCGATATCGATCACCAGAAGAGACAGGGTGCGCCCGGTGCGCTGCGCGAGATCCACGTGGCCTGACAGGCTTTGCGTGAAGTGCCTGCGATTGAACAGACCCGTCACCGGATCCCGCACGGCCTCTTCCCGCAGCGCGGACAGCACCAGGCCCAGCTCGTGGCGCATGAACCATACCAAGCAGCCCAGAAGGCCCGCGACCACCCCGAGCAAGCCGGCCGCCGGGAGCGCAAGCGCCACACCCCAGCTACGCGCGACGGCCCGTAACTCGCTGTCTTCGAAATCGATCCCCAGCATTCCG
>CAIXOY010000053.1 GCA_903921135.1 uncultured Gammaproteobacteria bacterium | reverse complement strand
TCCACCGGGCATCCAAGCAGATCCTCGAGGTAAAACTGCACGCCGAAGTACCGCTTGGATGTGGCTGGTCCATCGAAATCAACGAGCACATCGATATCGCTCAAAGAGGTCGCGGTGTCGCGGCTGGTCGATCCGAACAATGCGAGCCGGGTGACACCGAAACGCGACTGCAGCTCGGCCTTGCTGCCACTGAGCAGTTCAAGAGCCTTTTGTCTGTTCATGGCAATACGTGCCCTCCAGGGTTCTTGCCCGGCACCTTGGGATTTGCAGGTAGCGTCTCGGCCACGCTACATCAGCTGCAGCACAGGCGGCAACCACGGGGCCGTGTTGAGCAGCCTCAGCCGTCAGTGTTCAGTGTGCCATTCCCATAACGCTCCATGGCAATCGCCGCCAGCGGCCCAGCCTCCTCGGCACTCAGGTGTCCCGCGTGCCGCATCCACACCAGCAGGTCCTGCATGGACTCGCGGAAATCCCGGAACGGACGATTCAATAGCGCAACAGCCGGCGCATCGTCGCAGGGCACACTCCGCGTGAGCACCATCGCCACGTCGTAGTCGATGCGGGGTTGGCGGCCTGTCAGCAGACGATAGAGATCACCCAGTCTCCCCATGATGCGCAGCACGGTATCCGGAACGCGTTGCGCGCGGATGTCCCGCCCTGTGAGTTCGCGCAGGAGTGCAAGTACAGCAGCATCCGTCTCATACGGCCCGCCGCACATGAAGCGGCGCGGGCCGAGGCCCGGCGCGAGTGTGGCGCGCACCAGATCCGCGACATCACGCACATCGATGTAGCAGCGGCCGGCGCTGGTCACCAGCCAGTTGCGGTCACGGATGGCTGTGGCGACGTAGGCGGGCGTTGCACCGAAGGTCGGGTCCAGCGGGCCTTGTATCGCGCCGGGATACAGGATCACGACGGGTGCTCCTGAATCTTGCAGTGCGCGAGCGATGCGTTCCGCATCGGCTTTGGTGCGCGCGTAGGGGCTGCCCGGCTGCGTGACGGGGTCGTCCGCCGTCTGGATCTTTCCGCGGGGCGGGAACTGCGCGAGATAACTCGAGACGTGGACGATCGGGTCCATGCCCGCGTCCGCCGCCTGCGTGAGCACGCAGCGCGTGCCTTCGACGTTTGTCTGCTGCATGCGCGCGACCGCGGCAGGGTCACCGTAGGCGAAGAATCCTGCCGCATGCACCACAGCATCGCAGCCGCTGAGCGCCGCCTTCACCGCGGCTGCGTCGGTGATGTCACCAAGCGCGAGTTCGACCGCATCGATGCTGATCCCGAAGGGCGCGAGCGCCTGTGCGAGCTTCTGCGGCGAGCGCACCAGTGCGCGGACGACGAAATCTTCCGGCTCGCGCAGCAGCGTGGCAACCGTGTGCACACCGACGAAGCCGGCGGCACCCGTGACGAGGACGCGGCGCGGGGCCACGGCTAGAGCTTGCCGCCCACGTACCACGTGGCGAGGTCGATGAACAGCAACGTGACCATGCCCACCGCACAGGCCTCGATCACCACGCGGGAGAGCGGCCAGCGCTCAGCCTCGCGACGTTCGTCCAGCCGGTAGACGATGGGGAAGCTCACGATGAAATACAGCGAATAGAACCAGCTGCCGTGGGCGATCATTTTCGGCAGGTCCTCGTACCAGACGTTCGCGCCGTCGTTCGGCGCGAGCTGGAAATAGAACGCTGTTTCGCCCCAGGCCCAGAAAATCGCCGTGAGCGCCACGATGCCTGCCCACGCGAATTTGCCCGCGAACTCACCCAGCCCCGTCGTGAACGAGCGCACGGCGCGCATCGCCACCACTGCGCTTGCGTGGTAGACCATGAAAAACGCCGTGGCGTTCAGGTACATCGAGGGCGGGATCTTCTGGTGCGTGGCGAGTGCGCTGATCTCGTCGGGGCCGCAGAGCGCGCTGTCCAGATAGAGCGTCACCTCGGGGAAGCGGTAGCGCATGCCCAGCACCTGGAAGAAGTACTCGGTATGGAAATACGTGGCGAAGAAGGTCCACACGAAAATGAACAGGTTGAATTTGAACCAGTAGCTCTGATGCCAGGGGATGCCGCTGTTGCGGCGCAGGAACGCGGGCAGCAGCACGCAGTAAGGGATCCACATCAGCAGGTTCTGCGTGATGTTCCAGAAGTTGCCGGTGTTCAGCCAGCCCATGGCCTGCACGACCACGTTGAAGGCAAACCACACCGGGATGAAGCCGAGGAAGAGTTTCTCGGCCCAGGCCTTGTCGGGGTTGTCCGAGAAAAAGCGGGAAGGTCTTGCGGTGCTGTCTGTCATCGTTTTTTGTCCCGTTGTGCGTGGCGGTGCGTCTGCCGCCCGTTTCAGTCATCCACCATCACTATCCGGATCACGCGGTTGGGGCAGTATCGCGCGGCCTCGCGCACCTTGCCCCACAGTTCCTCGGGCGGATGTTCGATCTTCACCCGCACCTGCGGGTAGTGCTCGTCACGCTCCACCACCTCGAAGACCTCGGGTGCTTCTTCCTGGCACACGCTGTGGCCCTGGCAGAGTCCGAGGTCCACCGTCACGCACATCCGGCTCATGCAGCCTGTCTCCTGCGGTAGCGCAGCACGCAGGGATCGCTGGGGCGCAGGATCAGCGAGGGCATGATCTCGACGTAGGTGTCCGCGGGGCCCGCGAGTTCGAATTCGTAATGACGGAGCAGCTCGCAGAAGATGCGCTTCACCTGCAGGATTGCGAAGGCATTGCCCACGCACTTGCGCGAGCCGCCACCGAAGGGAATGTAGGCGAAGGGGTTCTGCTGATCCGGGCGGTGCGGGTCGAAGCGCTCCGGATCCGGGTAGTACTCGGGCAGGCGGTGCGACACGTAGGGCGCGAGCATGATGTTCTTGCCCGCCTCGATCACATGATTCTTGTAGTGGAAGTCCTGCACCACGCGCCGCGAGAGCGCGTTCAGCGGCGGACGCGCACGCAGGATCTCGCGGATGAAACCCTCCATCAGCGGCATCTTGCGCAGCGTCCGGAAACCGAGCTCCGGGTCGTCTTCGTAGAGCCCGTCGATTTCCTGCACGATCTCCCTGCAGTACTCGGGGTGGCGTGCGAGTTCAACCAGCGTCCAGGCCGCGGTGTTGGCGCTGGTGTGGTGCCCCGCGAACATGAACCACACGACCATCCCGGCGATCTGATCGTCCGTGAGGTGCGTGCCGTCGGTGTATGTGGAATTCATGTACACGGCGAGGAGATCGTCGTGCTCTTCCTTGCCGGCGCGCCGCAGCGTGATGCGGGATTTGATCAGGTCTCCCAGCCGTCCGCGTGCTTCGTCACGCCTCGCATACGCCGCTTTCTGCGCTGTGTGATCCACGGTGCCGGAGGCATCCACCGCCGCGCCCAGATCGTGATAAGCCTTGGCGAATTCCTCTGTCAGCGAGTAGCGGAACTCCGGCCCCAGCAGGCAATGCGTGGAGGTCTTGATGGTGAGGTCGGCGAAGCCCTCGTAGAAATCCATCTCGCCCGATTCACCCCAGCTGCGGATCCACTCCGCGGCCTCCTGCGCGATGATCGGCGCATAGAAGGTCATGCGCTCGGCGCGCAGCCCCTGCGAGTGCATGCGCAGTTGCTGGCGTTCGATGGCGGTAGGTGCGCCGTACTGCACGCCCTGCCCGAAGATGGGCACCATGTACTGGTAGGCGAGCGAGGCGCTCAGTTGCTCGTCGGGCGCGCGGAAAACGGCCTCCTGTGCCTCGGGGCCCACCATCAGTACGGTGAGGATCCCGCCCTGGTCGAACTCTGCGAGTTCGCCGCATTCGGCGTGTGCGCGCATCAGGAATTTGGCTGGGTGGGCGCAGAACTCGGCGAAGTGCGAGCCGTCGGCACCTGCACCGCTCACGAAGGGGATGGTGGTGGAGCGTGGCTGGGTGCCGGGCTGGGACATCGTTCTGCTCCTTGCACCAAAAACAATTTGAACTGATGGTTTTGTCGAGTTTATGCTCCGAGTCCCACGCGTGCAATTGCCTTTGGGGGCCGTGATGAGCTTTCGCCCGATGCGCATGAAATTCGGTGCCTTCCTGGCTCCCTTCCACGACGACCGCATGAACCCCACGCTGGCACTCGAGTCCGACATGGAGCTCGTCTGCCACATGGACCGCCTTGGCTTTGATGAAGCCTGGATCGGCGAGCACCACTCCGGCGCTTACGAGTGCATCGCCTCTCCCGAGGTGATGATCGCAGCCCTTGCCGAGCGCACGCGCCACATCCGGCTCGCCACGGGTGTGTCCTCCCTTGCGTATCACCACCCGCTGATCCTGGCCGACCGTATCGTGCAGCTCGATCACCAGTCGCGTGGCCGGGTGATTTTCGGCGTGGGTCCCGGGCAGTTGATCGCGGATGCCTACATGATGGGCGTGGATCCGGCAGATCTGCGGCGGCGGTTGCACGAATCGCTGGACGCACTGGTGCGGCTGCTGCACGGCGAGACGGTCACGATGCAGACCGACTGGTTCACGCTGCGCGAGGCACGTTTGCACATCCTGCCGTACCAGGCGCCCACCATGGAGATGTCGGTGGCCTCTGCCATCTCGCCCACCGGGGCGCTCGCGGCGGGCAAGCACGGCATCGGCATGCTCTCGGTGGCGGCTTCGAGCCCGGAGGGCTTCAAGGCGCTCGCGCAGAGCTGGGCGATCTGCGAGGAAAGCGCGGCAAAACACGGCAAGACCGTGAGCCGCGACCGCTGGCGCGTGGTGTGCCCCGTGCACATCGCCGAGACGCGCGAGCAGGCGAAGGAAG
>CAIXOY010000052.1 GCA_903921135.1 uncultured Gammaproteobacteria bacterium | reverse complement strand
TCTGAAGACGCTGGAAGATCAGGGCCTGGTGCGCGTGAAGGGCAAGACCATGGTGGTCTTCGGCACACGCTGAGCCGCAACTAGCTACCCACAGCCTCTTCGAGCGCCGAGCGGATATCCGGGAAGCGGAAGCGGTAGCCCTCACGCTCTGCGCGTGCCGGCAACACACGCTGCCCGGTGAGCAGCAGCGTCGACATTTCCCCGAACGCGAGCTTCAGCACTGGCGCAGGCACAGGCAGCACGGCCGGGCGATGCAGAACCGCGCCGAGCGCCTGCGCAAAGTCTCGCGACGTCACCGGCAAGGGCGCCGTCACATTGAAGATGCCCTGAAGATCATCGCGGCCCAGTAACCACTCGATCATTCCGAGCACGTCATCGCGGTGCACCCAGCTCATCCATTGGCGCCCGTGCCCGACGGGCCCGCCAAGGCCCATGCGGAACGGCGGCAACATCCGCTGCAGAAAACCCCCGTTACGCCCCACAACGAGCCCGATGCGCAGCACCGCTGTGCGCACCCCGAGAGACTCAGCCTTCCGCGCAGCCTCTTCCCAGCCGCGACACAGTTCGTGCTGGTACTCAATGTGCGGGGGGCTCTGCTCCGTGAGCGGCGTATCACCCTGATCGCCGTAGAAACCTACGGCAGAGGCGCTCAGCAACACGCTGGGGCGGTGCACCGCCCGCGCCATCCACGCCACCAGATCACGCGTGAGATCGATGCGGCTCGCTGCAAGCAGACGCTTGCGTGCGGGACTCCAGCGCGCGGCTGCAATGGGTTCTCCCGCCAGATTGATGACGGCTCCGAAGACGTCTTGCGCGCGCAATTCCGCCAGCGAGGCTATACAACGCGTACCGGGGGGCAATACACGGGTGGCGCGCACGGGATCACGACTGAGGACAGTCAGGCTGTGCCCGGAGGCAGAGAGAAAACGGCAGAGTTCGCTGCCTATGAAGCCGGTGCCTCCGGTGACAAGACAATCCATGGTGCTTCCTTAGCGAACGGGGCGGCGTTGAAGTAGTCTACGTGAGCCCCCATATCCCGGATGTCCGCAACGGAGACACTCCATGGCAGAGTCCGAGACCCCGCACCCCGACACGGAAGAGGCCGTCATCACCGGCACCAGCCTGGTGATCCCGGAGCAGACGCTCCCGGACATCCTCTACCTCATGCCCGTGACGACGCGCCCCTTCATGCCCGCGCAGATCCAGCCGATGATGGCCGACGCGGAAACCTGGGGGCAGACGATACAGCGCGTCGCCGAGACCGAGCACAAGGTCATGGGCCTGTTCTTCGTCGACTCGCAAGACCTGAACTCCATCCGCGCCGAAGACATCCCGCTGGTCGGCTGCTCGGTGCGCCTGCTGAACGCCTCGGGCGACGGGCGCCGCGTGCAGTTCATCTCGCAGGGCCTGGGGCGGATCAAGATCAAGCGCTGGATCAACCGCAAACCGCCCTTCGTGGTGCAGGTCGAGCACCCGCGCACCTACCTCAAGAAAGACGACGAGACGCGCGCTTACGCGCTGGCACTGGTGGGTGCCATCAAGGAGCTGGTGCCGCTCAACCCCCTCTACAACGAGGAATTGAAGCACTACCTCGCGCGCTTCAGCCCCGAGGATCCCTCGCCGCTCACGGATTTCGCCGCCACGCTGACCAGCGCCAAGGGCCGCCAGTTGCAGGATGTGCTGGAAACCCTCGATGTGCTCGAGCGCATGCGCATCGTGCTGCCGCTGCTCAAAAAGGAAATCGAAGTCGCGCGCCTGCAGGACAAGATCAGCACGCAGGTGAACGAGACGGTGAGCGAGCGCCAGCGGGAGTTCTTCCTGCGCGAGCAGCTCAAGGTCATCAAGCAGGAGCTCGGGCTCTCGAAGGACGACCGCAGCGCCGACGCCGAGAAATTCGAGACCCGGCTCGCGGCGCTCAAACCGCCGGCGCCGGTGGCGGAGCGTATCCGCGACGAGATGGACAAACTCGCGGTGCTCGAGACCGGCTCGCCCGAATACGGCGTGACACGCAATTACCTCGACTGGGCCACCTCGGTGCCCTGGGGCGTGCATTCCACCGACAAGCTCGATCTCGCCCACGCACGCGCGGTACTCGAGAAAGAGCACGACGGCCTCGAAGACGTGAAGGAGCGCATCCTCGAATTCATCGCCGTGGGTGCGTGGAAAGGCGAGATCAGCGGCTCGATCATCCTGCTCGCGGGCCCGCCGGGCGTGGGCAAGACCTCCATCGGCCGCTCCATCGCGAACGCGCTGGGGCGCGAGTTCTACCGCTTCTCGCTGGGCGGCATGCGTGACGAGGCCGAGATCAAAGGACACCGCCGCACCTACATCGGCGCCATGCCCGGCAAGTTCGTGCAGGCCCTCAAACAGGTGAAGGTCGCGAACCCCGTGATCATGCTGGACGAGATCGACAAGATCGGCGCGAGCTATCAGGGCGATCCTGCCTCGGCGCTGCTGGAAGCACTGGACCCCGAGCAGAACGCCGAGTTCCTCGACCACTACCTCGATCTGCGCGTGGACTTGTCCAAGGTGCTGTTCGTGTGTACTGCGAACCAGCTGGACACCATCCCCGGTCCGCTGCTCGACCGCATGGAAGTGATCCGCCTGGCGGGCTACATCGCCGAGGAAAAACTCGCCATCGCGAAGAACCATCTCTGGCCGCGGCTCCTCGAGCGCGCCGGTGTGAAACCCGCAACGCTCAAGATCAGCGATGCAGCGCTGCGCCACGTGATCGAGGGCTATGCGCGTGAAGCGGGCGTGCGCAACCTCGAGAAGAAACTCTCCGGGCTGGTGCGAAAGAGCGTGGTGAAACTCGTCGAGAACCCTAAAGCGAAGCTCTCGATCGGCAAGCCAGAGGTCGAGCAGATGCTCGGCGCGCCCATCTTCAGCAAGGAGAAACCCCAGCGCGGCGTGGGCGTTGTGACGGGCCTTGCGTGGACCTCGATGGGCGGCGCCACGCTGCCGGTGGAAGCCACGCGCGTGCACTCGCTGAACCGCGGGTTCAAACAGACGGGCAAGCTCGGCGAGGTGATGCGCGAATCCGCCGAGATCGCCTACAGCTACGCGATGTCACATCTCGCGCAGTACGGCGCGGAGCCGAAGTTCTTCGACGAGTCGCTGGTGCACCTGCACGTGCCGGAAGGCGCCACGCCCAAGGACGGCCCCAGCGCCGGCATCACCATGGCCACCGCGCTGCTCTCGCTCGCGCGCCAGCAGCGCATCTCCCGCCCTCTCGCCATGACCGGTGAACTCACGCTCACCGGCCAGGTGCTGCCCGTAGGCGGCATCCGCGAGAAAGTGATCGCCGCGCGGCGCGTCGGCATCCGCGAACTGGTGCTACCGGAGGCGAACCGCAAGGACTTCAACGAACTGCCCGAGTACCTGCGCGAGGGCATCACCGTGCATTTTGCGGGGCGGTACGAGGATGTTTTCGGAGTGGTGTTCGGGGACTGAGGCCGGCGCGCTCCGGAGCCCCTCAGCCGCGTGAAACGACGATTGACCCCAGCGTCGCAGACGCCGCCTCGAAGTCGAAAGATTCGATTTGCGCGCGCAACCGGCCCATCTGCTCCGCAGGCAGCGCACGTGCGAGCACCAACTCCAGCTCGGCGAAACGGCGCACGGCGCGCATATCGTCAGCACCGAGCAATGCACCGAGCTCGGCGAGCACCTCGGGGAGCTCGGGCATCGGGTGGTCACCCGTGACATCCTTCGACGGTGATGCCGCGCCCTGCGTCGGTATCGGCTCGATCACGACCACATCGCCCTGCGCGGGCTCCAGGGGCACGGCGAGCCAGAACACGCTGCCTCGCCCGGACTCACTCTCGCAGCCGGCCTCGCCGTCCATGGCATCAGCGAGCTGGCGCGCCAGAGCAAGGCCGAGCCCCGCACCACCCGCCTGTCGGCTGAGATATTCCTCGTGGGGATTCAACGTGACGAAGAGGCGCTCACGCAGTTGTGCCTCGACGCCAGGCCCGGTATCGCGCACCTCGAAACGCACGGACAGCCGTCCGGCGACACACGGCAATCGCTTCGCCGCGAGCGTGATACTGCCGCGCCGCGTGAACTTGATGGCGTTGTCGACGTAGTGCCAGAGCACGCGTGCAATCCGCGCCTGATCGCCGTGGGCCGAAGCAGGAAGATGAGGGTCGAGTTCCACCACGAGGGCGAGCTCTTTTGCCTGACATCGCTCCCGCGCGCGCTCGCGCATCTCGGCGAGCAACAGCGCCGGTGAGAAGTCGCGACCGGCAGGCGTGCCCTCGGCCGAGGCGCGCGCCAGGTCCAGCACATCATCAATCATGGTCTGCAAGCCGCGCGCAGCAGCGACCTGTCGGCCCAGCAGTTCGCGTTGCCTTGGCTCCGCCAATCCGGGCAGCAAGGCCTCGGCATAACCCGTGATCGCATTCAGCGGCGTGCGGAACTCATGACCCATGATCGCCAGAAAGGCGGTCTTGGCACGGTTGCCCGCTTCCGCCTGGACCGCGCGCCGCTCCAGCTCCTCGTGCATGGCCTCGATGCGTGCGGCATGGTCGCGCACTGCACTTTCGGCTTCGCGGGCACGACGGCGCAACTCACGCTGGCGCAGCAGAAGGTAGATCGCCAGCAGCACGCTGCTGATGACGCCCTGACCAAAGCCGAGCACGCGCAGCCCCGCGAAGCTGCGGAACGGCCCTTCCAGCACGCCGACCACCATAAGGCGAGAGGCCACCATCACCAGGCCCTGCAACACCAGCACGGCAAACAGGATCTTCCGTCCCGGAGGCGGATCGTCCCGCGCGACGAGAACCAGCAGCGGCGAGACGATCACGATCAGGAACATCGAGATGGCGCTCAGCTGCAGCGCAAAACGCGTCTCTCCGGCAGCAAGCAAAACCAGCGTCACAGGCAGCAACACCAGTAGCGTCCCATCTATGCCGAGAGATCCCCAGCGGGGCAAACGGCAGGGTTTCAGCAATGCACGGTTCAGGACAAGCAGGGAAAAACTCGCGAGTACGGTGAGGAAATTCAAGCCCGCGTCGGCCAGCCACGGCATGGATGCAGGAACCAGCGGCGGCAGGAACCCGCCCATCGCCAGCACCTGCAGGGAGTACACGAGCTGCACGAAGACGAAGGCGACCAGAACCGGATCCCGCTCTTCCACCCAGGTGCCCAGCGCCCAGGCGAGCATCGTCAGCATCACAAGCGCGACGACAACCGTTGTCGCATGAAGACGGATGTCGCTCGCGGCCGTCTCCGAGGGCACCAGCGCGTCGGCGATGACAATGATCGTGCTGGTGCTGCGCACCTGTATGTAAACCGTCTCCTCCGGCTCCTGCGGCCGGAGGAGGAAGGTGGGAACGACCGTCAACACGGGGCGTTGCAGGAAAGGCTGTCGATCACCCAGCGTCTGCGTGCGCCAGTGGCCGGGCTGCGCTGGGTCAGGTTCGTAGAGCAGGATTTCATCGAGGAAATTCGGCCCCACCCGCAGGTGCACAGGCCCACCGCCATTGGCGCGCACGCGCACCCGCAGCCAGTACGTGGCATCGCCAAAACCTTCCACCACCGGGAATGTACGGGGCTCGAAGGGTGCACTCTGTACGTCGTGGATCTGCAGCGTTCCGGTCTTGTCGGCGAACCACTCGACCCCGAGGACGTGATCACCCGCGGCGTGCACAGGGAGTGACAACACCACCAGCAGAACGACCCATAACCCCGTCCAGACGGGCCGGGGATGGGTCACGTGTCTACTCCAGCTCGTCCAGGAACTGCTGCAGGCGCTCCTGTGCGGAAGACGACTGCTCGATCTCGCTCGCGATCACCGCAAGGGTGGCCTGCCGCGAGGTCTCGCGCTCCAGAATGCCGCCGATCAGCTCGCTCGCCTTCGCGCGGAGCTCGAGATCCGGCACCGTGTAGTTGCGGCCGAAGTTCTCGGCGAAAGCGTGGCGCAAGGTCTCGATGCAATCCACGAAATCGTCCTCGCGCACGCCGGGCTGACGCAGGCGGTGCATCAGCCAGCCGAGCGCCTCCTGAGGGCCGGGGCTGAACTGGCGCTCGTAGTTGCGCTGCAACCGCGAGATCGCATCCGCGAATTCAGGCTCGGAATGACGCACCTGGTTCAGGAGCCGGAAGAGGCTGTCTTCCTTGTCCATCAGGGGGCGCTGGTAGCGCCTCTCGTAGAGCTGCTCGAGCAGCATCACCTGATTGCGGATCTCCTGATCCGGGAGGTCCGCCATCTCCAGATAACGGTAGATCGCCTCGCGCATATCGATGGGAAAGCACTGGAAGCGCGCCACAAAGGCATCGATGATCGGCTTGATCGCCGCCACCAGCTCCTCCGGGGAACCCTTCGCGCCCTGGATGCAATCCACGAACTGGCGGTTCAGTTCTGCGAGGTTCGCAGGCCGCGCCATCGGCAGTTCGGACTCGGGTGTTTTCAGCAGCTCCATTGCCGCACGTGCCGGATCGACACCGGTCTCCGGCACCTGTGCGCGCAGGTGCTCGCCGAAAGACGTGGTGGGCTCGGTGGCGCAGAGCTCTTCCATCGCGGCGGCAAGAGCGCTGAAGCAACGGCTGGCGGGCGCCTCGGGCTGCGCGAGCACCACAGGATGCTGCAGGCGTATCGAGGACACGACCGCGCGGTCTGATGCCACGTGGCCCAGCCACTCCACACTGGCCTGCAGGTATTTCTCCACCGCCTGCGAAAAACGCTGACAGACCTTGCGGGCCGCATCCTCTCCTTCGGAATTGTTCACCACCACGTGCAGGCGCCCGCCGTAGCCGTTGCGCTTCAGCACGCGCGCGAGCGCGAAGGAATCGGTGAGGGAGGTGGGGTCGGGCGAGACGACCAGTACCGCGTGCTCCGCGGGCAGCACGAACTCGACCACGGACTTGCCGATGCCGGCAGCGGTGTCGATCAGCAGGTAGTCGAACTGCCGCTCCAGTTGCGAGAAACCGTTAACCAGCGCCTGCTGACGCGAGCGGTCGAGATCGGCGTAGTCCGCCACGCCCGAGGCACCGGGCACGATGCAGACACCGCGAGGCCCCTCGACCAGCAGATCCTCGATGGAAAGCCCGCCGTCCAGAAACTGCTGCAGGGTATTGCGCGGCTGCAGGCCGAGCAGGATGTTGATGTTCGCGAGGCCGGTGTCGGCGTCGAAGATGCAGACGCGCTTGCCGCGCAAGGCAAGACTCACGGCGAGGTTCGCGCTGACGCTGGTCTTGCCCACGCCGCCCTTGCCACCGGTGATGGCAATGACATGGGCACGGCGGGCCGGCGGCTGCGCAAGCGCGCCATCGCTGAAAATCGGGGTTACGGTGGTCTGCATCGCGGCGTACCGGGCGGGTCGGGACTCGGGCAAGTATATGGGAACACGGGGCGGGTCGTACGCGGTCGTTGCCGCAGTGCGATCTGCGCGCCGCGCAGCAGCGACTGTGCACGGCAAAAAATCGGGGCGTTGCGCAGGCTTGCCAGCCAGCCGCGGCAGAGGTTATGTTCATCCGGCCTCGCCGTTACACGGACGTAACATGGGCCCTCATCGCATCATCTGCTCTTCCTCGCACGCCACCCGTTCCGGTCACGCAACCGTTGCGTGGCGCGTGGCTGCGTGCGTGGGTGTTGCACGGGGCACCCGAGGCATTCCAACCACACCCCGGAGAAAACGCCATGGAAAAGGCACTCGCACTGACACGACTCGCCCCCGCAACCGCCCCCAACAGATCCCACTGGCACGCAGCCGTTGCGCACCAGCGTGATGGCAACACCGACGCCGCAATCACAGCGCTACAAGAACACCTTCGCCAGACACCGGACGATGCCGGCGCGTGGATGCATCTGGGCGCTGCACTGCGCCGCCATGGGCGCCTCGACGCCGCGCTGGTGAGCTACCAGCGGGCGCTCAGGCTCTGCCCGCGGGATCCCGCAGTCTGGAGCAGCATGGGCCGGCTGTGGGCGGATCTGGGACAGCAGGAACAGGGGCTGCGCGCCCATCGGCGGGCGGTGGAACTGGACCCATCACGCATGGCGCTGCGCGTGGACTGCGCACATGCATTGGCAGAGGCCGGCCGTCTGGACGAGGCCGAGCGACACCTCGACAGCTGCCTGCGGCAGGAGCCGGGACGGCAGGACCTGCGCCAGATGCGAGGCCGGCTGCGCTTGCAGGCGGGGCGATTGCGCGAAGGCTGGGAAGACCACGAGGCACGGCCCGAGGCACCGCTGCCGGCCGCCCTGCGCCTGTTGCCGCGTTGGCGCGGCGAGCGCGTGGCCGGGCGGCGCGTGCTGGTCACGCCCGAAGGCAGCCCGGCAGAAACGCTCTGGGCGGCACGTTACGTCGGCATGCTCGCGCGCCGTGGCGCTTGCGTCAGCCTTGCCTGTGAACCGGATATGCAGCGGGTGCTTGCTTCGCTGTCCGCGCACATCGTCAGCGTGCAGGACTCTGCCGTGGATGCAGGGAGTTTCGACCTGCGCTGCCCGCTACAGAGCCTGCCCGCGTTGCTTGATCCGCGGGGTGCGGCGATCCCGGATCCCTTCGTGCCCGAGCCACCTGCGCCCGAGCCATGGCTGCGCGAACTGCTTTCCCCGCCGGGCGCGGCGCTGCGCGTGGGCATCGCCTGGCAAGACCCGGCATCGCCGCAGGCGGGTGCGGGGCTCTCGCTGGGGCAGTTGCTGCCGCTCGCGCTGCTGCCGCATCTGCGGCTTTACAGCCTGCAGACGGGCTCCGCGACGGCGGAGCTCCCCGGAAACGGCGCCGCCGGGCTCGTCACGGATCTGGGTTCGCGCTGTGCCGACCTCGCGGATCTGGCCTCGGCCATCGCGCAGATGGATGTCTGCGTGCTGATCGACGGGGTAGCACTGCATCTGGCCGGCTGCATCGGCAAACCCGCTCTTGGCTTGCTCGGGGGCCGCGCGCATTGGCTGCACGGGATGCGGGGCGAGAGTTCGCGCTGGTATCCCTCGCTACGGCTGCTGCGGCAGGAGAGCCCCGGGGACTGGTTCGAGCAATTGCGGGAAACCACCGCGCTGCTGCGGGGCTGGGCCGATGTCAGGTCGAGGCGCGTCTGAGAGCGCTCTCTCAACCGCGATCCGCCTCGCGGAGCACCTGCAGGTGCACATCCGCGCTGCGGGCAAGGGCGTCGAGGTCGTAGCCGCCTTCCAGTGCGGATACCACACGCCCGTTGGCATGGCGGCGGGCGGCGTCGGTGATGAGTTCGGTCACCCAGCGGTAATCGGGCTCGTGCAGCTCCAGCCCTCCGAGGGGATCGTGTGCATGGGCGTCGAACCCCGCTGAGACCAGCAGCAACCGGGGCCGATGCGCGTCCAGGGCATGCAGCCAGTCCTGCTCCACGCGGCGGCGGAACTCGGGGCTGCGGGTGCCCTCGGCGAGCGGTGTGTTGACGATGTTCGGGCGGTCCACGTCGTGAAGGCGCCCGGGATAGAACGGGTGCTGGAAGCTCGAACACACGAGCACGCGCTCGTCGTCCTTGAAGACGTCGACGGTACCGTTGCCGTGATGCACGTCGAAGTCGAGGATCGCAACGCGCTCGAGCCCCGCGGCAAGCGCCACATGGGCGCCCACGGCAACGTTGTTGAAAAAACAGAAGCCCATCGCGTTCGCGCGCTCGGCATGGTGCCCCGGCGGGCGCACCGCGCAGAAGGCATTGGCCATCTCGCCCGCCAGCACCGCGCGGACGGCCGCCGCCACCGCACCGGCGGCGCGCAGCGAGGCCTCGAGTGTGTGCGGGTTCATGGCCGTATCCGGGTCAACCCACGCCAGTCCCTCACTCGGTGCCTGCCGGTGCAGGCTCTCGACATGGCGCTCCGGATGCGCCAGGAGCAGATCCTCCCGCTGCGCCACCGGGGCATCGCGTTGCGTCAGTTCTGCCAGCACGCCGCTCGCGCGCAGGCAATCGACGATGGCGGCGATGCGGGCAGGCGATTCGGGGTGGGCTGCGCCCATCTCGTGACGCTGGCAGGTTTCGTGACTGAAGAAACCGGTGGCCATGGAAGTACCTGCAGATGCGGTGTGCGGCTGGGATGGAATTGCGGCAAACGCTCGCGGATTAGACCGTCGGTGCGACGGCGTCGCAAGCGCCGTCATGCTGAGCGCGAGCAGACTCGCCGCCCGATCTCGCTTGCCGCCGGGTAGCCCGGCGGGGCTATGATGCCGGCATGGATCCGGAACTGCTCAAAGCCATCGCCACCGTGCCTGCACCTGCGGGGCAGCGGCGCCGTGCGCAAACACCGCTCGCAACAGGCGACTTCGGCGCGCAAGTGGCAGCGTTTTACCCCTACCCGCCTGTGCCGGAACCGGGCGCACGCTCGCCTGCTCCGGAGCGACAACGGGGCGGTACGGTGGGTGCCAGCACAGGCATCGGTCGGCGGCGCCAGCCGAGCCAGGACTGAACCGCACTCAGGCCGTCAAACGGTCGCGCAGCGTCTGCAACTCTGCCTCTCCCAACCCGAACGCCTCTGCCAGAAAAGCCTCCCTGC
>CAIXOY010000051.1 GCA_903921135.1 uncultured Gammaproteobacteria bacterium | reverse complement strand
TATGTGCTGTTGGCGGGGCCCACGGATTTCCTGCTCCGCACCAGCATGAACAGCGTGGGGCTGATGCTGCAGAACTTCGTGCGCATGAACTTCTGGACCGACCCCTTCACGCGGTCGGGATTCGTCGAGAACTGGACGATCTTCTACTGGGCGTGGTGGCTCTCTTACTCGCCCTTCGTGGGTCTTTTCGTCACGCGCATTTCCCGCGGGCGCACCATCCGCGAAGTCATCATGGGGATGCTGGTGTTCGGCACGCTGGGCTGCGCGGTTTTCTACATGGTGCTGGGCAACTACTCGATGCACCTCGAGCTCACGGGGCAGGTGCCAGTGACCGAACTCGTGACCAAACAGGGCGCCAACCACGCCATCGTCGCAGTGCTGGAGCAACTGCCCATGCCGTGGGTGGTGATTGCGGTGTTCACGCTGGTGAGCCTGACGCTCTCGGCTACCACCTACGACGCGGCGGCGCAGGCACTGGCGTCGAGCCTCACGCTGCGGCTCAAAGAAGGCGAGGATCCGGCGCGCTGGCTGCGGGTGTTCTGGGCGCTTGCGATCGGCATCCTGCCGGCCACGCTGATGTATGTGGGCGGCATAAAGGTCGTGCAGACGGGCATTCTCGTGGCATCACTGCCGATTCTGGTGATCAGCGTGGTGATGACCGTGGCCTTTCTCAAGGATCTCCACGGTGATCACCCGGAGATGCCGCGGGGTTGAGCCCTCCGGTGGTCATGCATCGTAAAGTTCGCGGCCAGATGGCATCCTTCGAAGACCAGAGCAGCAGCGCGCTGCCAACGCGGGAGAAAAGTCTTTGACCGAAGACGAAGAAAGAACCCTCCGGGACCGTATCACTACGCTGGAGACCGAACTGCACATCGTGCACTCCCGCGAGCGGCATTCACGGGAATTGCTCGAAACCTTCTACAGCAGTCCGGCGGGCGATGCGCCACGCGCTGACTCGCTGCCGTCGGGGCGGTTCGGCGGCATCAGTTTCATCGTCAATGCCTACAACATGGAGCCACAGCTGCGGCGCACGCTGAGGTCCCTCTCTCCCGACTACCAGCGGGCATCGGCCGAGGACATCGAGGTCATCATCGTCGACAACGGGTCCTCGGTACCCCTCGGTGATGATCTTCGCGCGGAGTTCCCGATCATCCGGGAGATCATCCGCGTGGACGGGCATCCCTCGCCGGTGTTCGGCCTGAACATGGCGCTCGGCCGGGCAACCCGCGAGTGGGTCGGTCTGATGATCGACGGTGCCCACATCATCACGCCCGGGGTGCTGGATAACCTGAAAAAGGTCAGCACGCAGTTCGCGAACCCGGTGATCAACGTCCCGCAGTACATCTTCGGGGATGTCTCGCAGAATCTCGCCGAACGGCTCTCCGTCGAGGAGAAGTTCAGGCGGGAGGAGGAAGCATTGCGGTGGATCGGCTGGCCAGAGAACGGCTACAGCCTGTTTTCCCACGCGATCCTGCCCGGTGAAACGCCGGTCCGGTACGTGCTGGACGCGATCGAGAGCAATTGCCTGGTGGCGAAACGCTCGCTGTTCGTCGAGGCGGGCGGGTTCGACGAACGCTTCGACGAGCCCGGGGGCGGGCTGGCGAACATCGAGATATTCGAGCGCCTCATCCACCGCCCCGATGTCACCTATGTGGCTTTCGCGGGGGAGGGCAGTTTCCACCAGGACCACCACGGAACCACCACGAGCCCGCGCCCGGAGGAAAGACAATCGCTGGTCCGCGGGTACTTCGAGCGTTACCGCGATGTGGTGAATGCAGAGCACATACGCATCCTCCGGTCCCCGTTCGTCTTCGGCGTCGTCAGGCCGATGACCAGGCACATCCCCACCATCTCGGTCGACTACGGGCGGGACCGTCAAAAGCTGCTGTCCCAACTGGCAGAGTTCCACGTCCACAAGGCGCTGTACGGCGGATCGGTACTCCAGCCCCGGCTCACGCTGAAGCCTGATGCCGCCAACGAGCGTCAGGTCTGGCCGATGCTCGCGCCCTGCGAGGCGATGCTCGCGACCAAACGGCTCGATTACGGAGAGCTTCTCCGCCTGTGCCACGCGCGCTTGAAGCCGAGGCGCTACCTCGAGATCGGGGTCGACGAGGGCGGCAGCCTCTCGCTGGCGGAATGCCCCTCCATCGGCATCGATCCCGGCTTCGAACTGGTGAGAAGCCTGCGTGCTCCCGCCCGCCTGTACCGTCTGCCGAGCGACGAATTCTTCGCGGGCCCCGCCGTCGACCTCGCGGCTGAACTCGCCGAGGTAGACCTCGCCTTCATCGACGGCATGCACCTCGCGGAGTACGTCCTGCGCGATTTCGCAAACGTGGAACGGAGGATTTCTCCGGGCGCGGTCGTCGTCCTCGATGACGTGCTTCCCGGACAACCCGAAATGCTGCAACGGGACCGGAAGTTCAACGCCTGGTGCGGGGATGTCTACAAGGTCATCCGGCTGCTGCGCGATGTGCGTCCGGACCTCGACATCCGGGTGGTATCCGCGTTCATCGGGCCCTACCGCAAGGGGCTGGCGTTGATCAGCGGACTCGACCCGGGAAACACCCGTCTGGCCGACAACATGGAAAGGCTCCAGGCCGATCTGGAGTCGGATCGCTATGCCGTGTCTTCGATCGCGGAACTCGACACCGTCATGCAGCCGGGGGGTATCGCGGATTTCGAATCCTTCATGCTCGACCGGCGGCAACGGATCTGAGGCCGGGACATGGTCATCAATCCGGACGTGCTGTTCCTGCATATCCCCAAGACCAGCGGAACCTCCTGCACGGATTACCTGTGCCAGACGCTGAAGGGTCCGGTTTTCCTGTCCTCGTTGCTCTATCGGACGACGTCGGTGCATTTCCGGGCAAGTGTCATACCGGGGTTCAGCCACGAAACACTGGAAGAGATAACCGGCGCGCGGGCTGATATCGAGAAGAGCACGGGAATCCTGCTCGACAACATCCGCCTGATAGTTGCCGTTCTCCGACATCCCTACGACATCGAACTCTCGAACTACCATTTCTACCGTAACGGCAACCACAACTTGCTAGGACACGAGATGTTCCGCAATGCGCGTGCGGAATGGCGCATCGGGCTCGCGCAGGGAAGTTTCGCGGATTTCGTGGCGAATTCCGGGCATTTCCGTGTTCGCAGCGATGGTTCGGATATCCGCTGCGAGGACTACCTGCTCGTCGGCGGAAAACTCGATCCGCGAATCCGTTTGCTCCGTGCCGAGTCCGTGTCTACAGATTTTCCCCGTCTCCTCGAGCCGTATACCGAGGCTGCGGTCGAGTTTCCGTTCACGAACCGCTCACGCTGGGAAGACGCGCCCCCGTTCGACGCCCTCGACAGGGAGTTGCAGCAGCTCATCTACCTCAAACACAAATGGGTGTTTGATCACGGTTACTACGGAGCGCCATCGTGAGGTCCTGCGTCCACCATTTCGTCAGCATATGCGTGAAGAATTTCGCCCTGCCGGAGCCGGTTGGGGATTTCGGCGCGCTGCAGGTGGATGGACGGGACAACATCGATATGCGGCCGCTGTTCCCCGGCAAGCGGTTCATCGGTTTCGACTTCCGGGGCGGTGCGGGCGTCGATGTCGTTGCTGACCTGGAAAGGATCGGGCTCGCGGACGCATCGCTCGGAACCATTCTGTGCCTCGACACGCTGGAGCATGTCGAAGACCCGCGAGCCGCGGTGAGCGAGCTGTCGAGGGTGCTGGCCCCCGGCGGGCTCCTCATCATGACATCCGTGTTCGAGTTTCCCATTCACGGCTATCCCAACGACTACTGGCGTTTCACGCCGGAAGGATTCCGCTCCCTGCTGAAGCCTTTCCCCTCCAGCTTCGTCGGCAGCTACGGCCTGAGCGAAGACGTGCCCCGGAGTGTGGTCGGGCTCGGGTTCAAAGGAGGGAGCCCGAACCCGGGATTCGAGCGCGACTATGCGAACTGGAAAAAATGGTTCGAGGCGATCATGCACGCACAGCTCAGCAAGGCGTCCGGCGGTGCGGATCCGGCGTGAATGCCGATAGCGGAACCTGATTGCTCGGGTAGAGGCTGCCGTCGAAGAACCAGGTCTCGAGTGCGTAACGGATCCGTGATTGCCCCGGGAGATGCTGCGTCCGGTGAAGCATGAAATGGTCGAAGAAATACACGTCTCCCTCGCCGAAGCGCGGGCTCGTGATGGCATCGGGGCCGAACAGGCGTTCCATCCGGGCCGAGTCGAAAGACCAGCTGAATGCAGCTTCACCGTCGCCTGCATTGACGACGGTTGTCAGATTGCGGGCGACGATGTCGAGTCCGGGCGCAGCTGAATCGGCGCCGCATTCGGACAACGACATCCACATGTTCAGGCTTTTTATGCCGCTGCCCATGAAGGCTCCATCCTGGTGCCAGCCCATCGGTGAGACTGGTAGCTTCGATCGTCGGAGGACCCACTTGAGCGCCGAGAGGCAGTAGTCCCCCACAAAGAAATCCCGCAATACCGCAGGCAGGGCGAGGGTCTCGTACAAATCCAGCAATGCCTCGCAGACATTCGCCGATTCCACGCACATCACCGACCCTGAAACCGCATGGAACCCACGTGAGTCCCCGAGTTTCTGATGCCCGAGTATCTCGGCCAGATTTCCGGGGCAGTTGCGGTATACGGAACGCTGCTGTCCCGCCTGCGGCGCGTCCAGCATCGCGTCTATGACGCGCCGCAATTGCGCGCAGACCTCCGGGGGCACGAGATTTCTGACGATCAGTCCGCATCCGCG
>CAIXOY010000050.1 GCA_903921135.1 uncultured Gammaproteobacteria bacterium | reverse complement strand
GACTGGTACCTGAGCCAATTGGCTTTTGATGCCGCGTCTGGTCTTGCCGATGAGGTGGGCGCCGCTCTGATCTATCGATTGGGCTCTGGGCGTCTGCGTGTCATCGCGGTATCGCATCACAGTCGGCGTCCCGGGTTTTGGAAGAAGCGGCGATGAGGCGATAGCCCGTCTGCCTTCAGTTCGGCCCCCTCGCCATCCCCCCCACACCCCACTACTATCAGCACCCACAGTTCCGTAATCCCTCGCGCGCCTTCCGGGCCGCGCACGCACACCGGAGCCCGCCATGCCGGTCCATTACGATCCCTTCTCCGATCAGGCGATGCGGGATCCTTTTCCGCTCTACGCGGCCATGCGCGCCGAGGGCGGGCCGCACTTCATGCCGGAGTACAACGCCTGGGCGCTCACGCGCTTCCAGGACGTGTGGGACGCCAGCATGCACCACGAGGCCGACGTCACCTGGACGGCCGGCGCGCTGCCCACGCAGCTCTTCCTTGGCGAGCCCATTCCCCACGCCTTCACCACCATGGACGCGCCCGCGCACCGCAAGTGGCGCGGCGTGGTGCGGCGCGACTACACCCCCGAGGGTGCGCGTGCGCACGAGGCGCGCTTTCGTGCGCTCACGCGTGAAGTGCTCGCGCCCTTGCTGGCGCAGGGTGGCTTCGATGCCTACCGCGATTACGCGAACCGCGTGTTCTGCCTCAACTCGGGCCACAACCTCGGCCTGCCGATGGAAGACGCCATCACCTGGCGCGCGCTGATCGACGAGATCGTCCATCGCGAGCCGGGACAGAAGGGCAGCTCGCCGCGCAACCAGTCTGCGGCGGCGGAGCTCGGGGGCTATCTCTTTGCCTATGTCTCGCGTATCCGCCGCGATCCCTCGCTCGCGAGCGGCCACACCGCGGCCTACATGAACGCCGAGATCGACGGCGAGCGCCTGGACGATGTGGGCCTCGTGAACATCCTGATGAACTTCCTGATTCTGGGCTCAGAGACCACGCCCATGGTCTGCGCCGGCGCGCTTCATTATCTGGAGCAGCACCCGGAGCAGAAGGCCGCGGTGCTGGCGGATCTCTCGCTGGTGCCCAGGCTCTTTCTGGAGACCGCGCGCTTTGACCAGCCCACCAACATGCTCGGCCGTCGCGCGGTGCGGGATTTCACGGTGGGTGGAGCACAGATCAAGGCGGGGCAGGTGTTGTTGTACATCTATGCCTCGGCGTGCCGGGACGAGGCGGAGTTCGAGCGGGCGGATGCCTTCGATATCTTCCGCACGCATCACCGCGATCTGATTTATGGCGCGGGTGGGCACAAGTGTTTGGGGATGCATCTGGCGACGATGGGTGGAGTGATCCTGCTGGAAGAGTTCATGCGCGCGGCGCCGGATTACCGGGTGGAGCTTGCGAATTGCGAGCGGGCGTATGGGGAGCATCTGTCGGGGTTTTTGCGCGTGCCGGTGGGGTTTGCGCCACTGTAGGAGCGGGCCATGCCCGCGACGTGAGCCTCTGTGCTTGCACAGATCGGGGGCATGGCCCCCTCCAACACAAAGATGAAATGCGGGCATTCCCGCTTTTGAGGAACAAAAGATGAACATCCGCTCCCTGGGCTACATCGGCATCGCCGCGCCAGACCCTGCCGCCTGCCTCGACTTCGCCACACGCATCCTCGGGCTCATGCCCGCACGCGCCTGCCCGGGCGAAGACTGGGGCACACCTGCCATCCCCGGCAGCGGCCCGGCAAGCGCGGGCAGCGGCACGGCCGCGGATGGCAGCGTCTACCTCAAGATGGACGATCAGCAGTGGCGCATCGCCGTGCATCCGCGCCCGGGGCGCGCGGGGCTGCTGTACATGGGCTTCGAGGTAGCGGGGCCCCTCGAACTGGAACAAGCACTGCGCGAACTGAACGCCGCAGGCCACGCCGCGCACATGGGCAGCGCAGAAGAGGCCGCCGCCCGCGCCGTGACGGGCATCGGCCGCACACACGATCCACTCGGCAACACGCTCGAGCTCTTTTACGGCCCCGTCAAAGACCGCAAATTCGCCTCCCCGCACGGCACGCGTTTCGTGGCGGGCGAGCTGGGTCTCGGCCACATCAACCTGATGGCGCCGCTGCTGCCCGAGGCGCGGGATTTCTACGTGCGCACGCTCGGCTTCAGGCTCACGGATTTCATCCGCTTCGGTGGCGGCAATTCCGCCAACTTCTTCCACTGCAACGCGCGCCATCACAGCGTGGGCCTGCTCAAGGTGGCCGATATCCCCGGCGTGCACCACCTCATGCTCGAAGTCGACGGCATCGACCAGGTGGGCCAATGCCTCGAGCGGGTGGAAGCCGCGGGCGTGCAAGTCACCTCCACGCTCGGCCGCCACGCGAACGACCGCATGCTCTCGTTCTACATGGCGAGCCCCTTCGGCTTCGAGGTAGAGATCGGCTGCGAGGGCATGCGCGTGGGCAGTGACTGGACGCCCTGCGAGTTCGTCGAGGGCGATGTCTGGGGCCACCGCGGCCTCGATCCGGAAACCATCCAGCGCAACCTGGCCGCGATGGCCGGCGGCTGAGTCGGGAGCACACACATGGCCATTCAGCTGCAAGGCACAAGTCTGGACGCAGGCATCGTCACGCGGGATGCAGACGCGCTCGCGCGTTTCTACGGTGATCTCCTCGGCCTGCCGCTCGCGGGCGAGATCCGCATGCCCGGCATCGGGTTGATCCGCCGTTATGCGGTGGGCAGCAGCACGCTGCGTGTGTTCCAGCCCGAGACGCCCCCTGCGCAAGACGGCAGCCGTGCGGGTTTTGCGAGCCAGACGGGCATTCGCTATCTCACGCTTGCGGTGAGCAACCTTGATGAAGCGGTCGCGGAGATCGCGGCCGCAGGCTACCCCGTGCCCGTACCGCCCCGCGTGCTGCGCCCCGGTGTGCGCGTGGCGCAGATCGAGGACGGCGAGGGCAATGCCCTCGAACTGATGCAGCACGATGCCTGAGCCACAACGATGAACTTCGATTTTTCCGTGGAAGAACATGCTTTCATCGCCGGTGTGCGGGAATTCCTGCGTGCCGAGCGCGAGCGCCCGGACGCCGACGACGTGATGAACCTCGGCCGCGAGGCCGACGCCCAACTCGCCGACACGCCCGCGCGGCGCGGCTTCATGCGCAGGCTGGCAGACGCGGGCTATCTGGGCATGAGTTGGGACAGCGAGTACGGCGGGCAGGAGCGCTCGGGCGTGTTCGATTACCTGCTGAACGAAGAGCTCGCGAGCGTGGGCGCGCCGCTGATCGGCAAGGGCGTGGGCTGCATCGGCAAGACGCTGATCGCCCACGGATCCGAGCGGCTGAAACGCGAGTTCCTGCCGCAGATCCTGCGCGCGGATATCGAGTTTGCGCTCGGCTATTCCGAGCCTTCTGCGGGGTCTGATCTTGCCTCGTTGCGCCTGCGCGCCACGCCGGTGGAAGACGGCTGGATTCTCGACGGCCAGAAAATGTGGACCACCTCCGCGCACTTCGCCGACTGGTACTGGGTGGCGGCGCGCACCGACACCACCGCGCCCAAGCACAAGGGCATCAGCGTGTTTCTGGTGCCCATGCACCACCCCGGCCTCAGCGTCACCGAGGTGAAGACCATGGGCGGGCACCGCACCAATCAGGTCTTCTTCGACAACGTACATGTGAGCCGCGATTACCTGGTGGGCCAGGAAAACCGTGGCTGGACCTATGTGTGCGAGGCGCTGGACTACGAGCGCTTCACCATGTTCACGGTGGGCCCGCTGCGCGTGAAGTTCGAGGCGCTGGTCGAGTTGCTGCGCATCACGCATCGCGATGGTGAGCCGCTCTGTCGCCTGCCTGCGGTGCGCGAGCGCATCGCCGCGCTGTCCACCGAACTCGAGGCCGCCACCGTACTGCAGCGCCGCGTGATCGCCGCTGCGATGAAAGGCCACGTGCCCACGGTGGAGGCGGCGATGTACAAGCTCTGCGGCACGGAACTCGGGCGGCGCATGGCCGATGCCGCGCTCGAGATGCTGGGGCCCGAAGGCCTGCTCGCGCACGGTGCGCCCGGCGCTCCGGCCGATGGCAAGTGGGAGCACTCCTGGCGCGCCACGGTGGTAGACACCATCGGCGGCGGTTCGTCGGAAGTGCAGAAGAACATCATCGCGCGGCGCGGCCTCGGCCTGCCTCTCGCCTGAGCCCCACGGAGCCCGCGCATGGATCTGGATTTCACCGAAGAACAAACGCTGCTGCGCAGCACCGTGCACCGGCTCTGCGAGGAGCAGGTGGATGCGCGGCATGTGCGCGCGATGGAAGCCGATGCTGCGGGTTTTTCGCCTGCGTTCTGGGGCGCGCTCGGGGAGCTCGGGCTGTGCGGCATGCGCGTGCCGGAGGCCTTCGATGGGTCGGCGCTCGGCCTGCTGGAGGCCGCGATCGTGCACGAGGAATTCGGGCGCTGTCTGGCGCCGTCTCCGCACCTGCAGAGTGCGGTGCAGTCGGCGCGGCTGCTGGCGTTGTGCGGCTCGGAGGCGCAGCAGGCCGCATGGCTTGCGCCCATCGCCTGCGGAGAGCGCATTGTGGTGCCCGCGTGGCAGGAGCCGGCGCGTTCTGCGGATATCGCGCGCTGTGAGGCGCGGCTATCCGCTACTGATGACGGATGGCAGCTGAATGGCGTGAAGACGCTGGTGCCTTTTGCCCTTGCCGCGCACGCGGTGCTGGTGATGGCGCAGTCGGAGGAGGGGCTCTGCGCGGCGCTGATCGATCCGTCTGCGCCGGGTGTGTCGCTCGCGCCGCTGGCCAATCATGCGGACCAGAATCTCTGGCAACTCACGCTGCAGAATGTGCACGTGGGTGAAGACGCGTTGCTGCGCAACGTGGCCGATGCCTGGGACACGGTCATGCACGAAACCCTCGTGCTGGTGGCCGCTGCCTGCGCCGGTGGTGCAGCGCGCATGCTCGAGATGGCCTGCACGCAT
>CAIXOY010000049.1 GCA_903921135.1 uncultured Gammaproteobacteria bacterium | reverse complement strand
TTGCAGTTGGCGCGGTGCACCACCACGCCGCGGCCGGCACTGATGTGGCCGATGATCACATCGCCCGGAATGGGGTGGCAGCACTTCGCGTAGCTGAGCGCGATACCCTCGGTGCCGCGGATCACGAGCGGCGTGGTCTCCGTGGTGCCCGGCCCTTCCTGGCCGCCCGTGAGGCGGCGGGCGGTGAGCGCCGCCACGCGGTTGCCGAGCCCGATTTCCTCGAAGATCGCATCGAGCGAGGGGCGGCGCGTCTCGGCAAGGAACTGCTCCACCAGGCGCGGATCGAGCCCCTTCAGGCTCGTCTGCGCGGAAACAAGCGCCTTGTCGAGCAGCCTGCGACCGAGCTCTATCGATTCGGAGCGCTGCTGGCTCTTCAGGAAATGCCGGATGTTCGTGCGCGCCTTGGCGGTGACCACGAAATTCAGCCAGGTCGGGTTCGGTCGCGCCCGCGGTGCCGTGACGATCTCGACGCTCTGCCCGCTCTGCAGCACGGTGCTGAGCGGTGCGAGGTTGCGGTCGATGCGGCAGGCCACGCAGCCGTTGCCGATGTCGGTATGCACTGCGTAGGCGAAATCCACGGCCGTGGCGCCGGTTGGCAGCGCGAGGATCGCGCCCTTGGGCGTGAAGACGTAGACCTCGTCGGGGAAGAGGTCGATCTTCATGCTCTCGATGAATTCGAGTGAGTTGCCCGCACGCTGCTGCATCTCGAGCAGCCCCTGCACCCACTGCCGCGCGCGCTGGTGGCCGGCAACCGCGCCATCGCTGCTGCCGCTCTTGTAGAGCCAGTGCGCGGCGATGCCGTTGTTCGCCATCTCTTCCATTTCGGCGGTGCGGATCTGGATCTCGATCGGCACGCCGTGCATGCCGAAGAGCACGGTGTGCAAAGACTGGTAACCGTTCGCCTTCGGGATGGCGATGTAGTCCTTGAAGTGCCCGGGCAGCGGCTTGTAGAGGTTGTGCACTGCGCCCAGCGTGCGGTAGCAGCTGTCGACGCTGTCGACCACGATGCGGAAGGCGAAGACGTCCATGATCTCCGAGAAGCTCTTCCGCTTCGTGCGCATCTTGAGATAGATGCTGTAGAGGTGCTTCTCGCGACCCACCACGTGGGCGGGGATGTCTTCCGCGGTGAGGCAGGCCTCGATCTTGCGCTGCGCCTGCGAGACCAGTTCCTTGCGGTTGCCGCGCGCCTTGCGCACCGCCGCCTGGATGCGGCGCGAACGCATCGGGTGCAGCGCGGCAAAGCCCAGGTCTTCGAATTCGGTGCGGATGTTGTTCATGCCGAGACGCTGCGCGATGGGCGCGTAGATCTCGAGCGTCTCGTGGGCGATGCGCCGGCGCTGCTCGGGCTTCAGCACGTCCAGCGTGCGCATGTTGTGCAGCCGGTCGGCGAGCTTCACCAGGATCACGCGGATGTCGCGTGCCATGGCGAGCGCCATCTTCTGGAAGTTCTCGGCCTGCGCCTCGGCGCGCGAGGAGCTCTCGAATAGCGTGAGTTTGCTCACCCCGTCGACGAGTTCCGCCACCGCCGGCCCGAACTGCGACGCTAGGGATTCCTTGGCGATGCCCGTGTCTTCGATCACGTCATGCAGCAGCGCGGCGATCAGGCTCTGGTGGTCCATGCGCATGTCGGCAAGGATCCCGGCCACGGCCAGCGGGTGCGTCACATAGGGCTGGCCCGTGCGACGCGCCTGCCCGTCATGGGCCTGCTCGGAGTAGTAGAACGCGCGCCTGACCGCATCCACCTGCTCGGGGGCCAGATAGCCCCGGAGCTTGTCGGTCAGTGAAGAGAGTTGTGCCTGCATGGGGCGGCCGGGGCGCCGGCGCCCCGGGGAGGGTCAGAGGCTGCCGAGGGAATCCGCCTGTGCTTCGAGGAGTTCCTCGAGCGTGGCTTCGGCGGGCTCGTCGAAGAAGCCGGGGCCGATCAGGCCTTCGGCGATTTCGCGCAGTGCGATGACGGTGGGCTTGTCGGAGGCTTCCTGGACCAGCGGGTCCTTGCCACCGGTGGCGAGCTGGCGGGCGCGTCGCGATGCGACCAGGACCAGCTCGAAGCGGTTGTCGACCTTGCTCAGGCAGTCTTCGACGGTAATCCGTGCCATGTGTTCACCTGCTGTGGGAGAGCGGGACGGCTGCGCCGGCCTGCGGGGGTCGCGAGTCTAGCAGAGCCGCTCAGTGCGCCGACAGGAGCTCTGTGAGCAATTCACGCAAACGGGCCGATTGCGGTACCAGCCGCAGGCGGCCTGCTTCCAGGACGGTGCGCAGATCCTGCAGCGCGGTGTCGAAATCGTCATTCACCACGAGGTAATCGGCCTCGCCGTAGTGCGACATCTCGCCCACCGCCTGCCGCATCCGCTCCTGGATCACCTCCGGGCCGTCCTGCCTGCGCGATTCGAGCCGCGCCTGCAAGGCGGGCAGCGAGGGCGGCAGGATGAAGATCGACACTGCCTCGGGCAGCCGCTCGCGTATCTGGCGTGCGCCCTGCCAGTCGATTTCCAGGATCACATCGGCGCCGGAGGCAAGCGTCTCCAGCACCCAGCTGCGCGAGGTGCCGTAGAGGTTGCCGAACACGGTGGCGTGCTCGAGGAAGTCCCCGGCGGCGAGCATCCGCTCGAAGCCCGCGTGGTCCGTGAAGTGGTAGTTGATGCCATGGACCTCGGCCG
>CAIXOY010000048.1 GCA_903921135.1 uncultured Gammaproteobacteria bacterium | reverse complement strand
AGCCGGACCAGCGCGTGGATGGGGCCAAGGCTCGCGCAATCGAGGCAGAGCATCACGCTCCACTCGCGTGACTCACGGGCGGTTTCACCCCGGCGGCCCGGCGGCTCTTCGAGGCGAAGTCTGAGGGAGTCGAAGCCCGAGGCAGACGGGATCGGAATCTCGATGGACCACGCGGGCGCACTGCCGGCCGGATCGTTTGGTGTGCGCGCGTCGTTGAGCGATGCGAGTTGATGCACGCGGGTGCGTGCCAGCGCACCTTCCACCAGTCGCAACAGTTGGCCCACGGCATCGTCTTCCGGCGTTTTCGTTGTCCTGCTCCCGTGATCCCGCCCGCCAGACGACGCGGCGCCAGGCAATGGGTCAGAACCTGCAGGCAGTTGACCGCGCGCGTTGTACAGAGCGCTTCCCACCTCCTGGCCAAGGCGGCTTGGCTCGGGCGTTGCGCTTGTCAGTGGCAGGCCCGTGGCAGAGCCACGCGGCATCAGTTCGAGCAGTGAAGAGCGCAGCAGCCCCAGCGAGGCCTTGAGGTCCCGGCGCAGGGCCTCATCCTGCGTTCCGCCCTCGGCGGCGAGCGTTCCGTGTCTGCGGGAGGTTCTCTGACTTGTGTCAGCCGTCGTTCCCGGCTCTTCGTGTGCAGTCCGTGGAATGCCTCGTGCGGTAGCGAGTGCAGGCGCGCGCGCGGGCAGGGGCGGAAGACCGGAAGCCTCAACGCTCTGGCGTGGCTGCTCACCCTCAACCCCGCTAGCCGCCCCTCGTTGCTGTGGCGCGACCGGTGGCCGGGGAAACGACGACAGATCCGGGGCTGAGCGAGAAGGCGGAGGGGGCGGTGTGTCCTTCGGTTGCACCGGGCCCTGGGTCTCGGGTGAATTGCCAATGGGCACTGCTGCAGTCGCAGTGGCCCGTTGCGGTGGTGCAGGTGGCGAAGCCGTCCCGGCAGCCCCCGCAGGTCCGTACGGGTTCGGGCTCGATGGTGAGGGGCGGGGCTGAAGCAGATCCGGTCCGTTTCGGGGAGAAATGCCGGGCGGTGTGGGCCGACGGTCCGTTGGCACTCTCGCATCAATATCGTGTTCGGCGGCAGGAGCAGGTGTGGCCCTGCCCACCGGCGTCGCATTGGACGCCGTTGGAGCCGAAGTAGATGTGGACGTTGATCCGGATTCCGCTCCTGCAGTAGGGCCCGGTGTGCCCGCCGATACTCTGGCAGCCGCGGGCGGTCGCATGTATTGACCGTCCAATGCTGACGGGAGCCGCTCCCGTGTGAGTGAGGCATCACGGGAACCCTGCTCAGCCGGTGCTGCGGACCCGCGTCGCCCGTCGGGTGGAAGGCCATCTCTACTGGTTGGCGCTGGAGCGTCTGCATCCGGGGCCGCCGTGGGCGGCTCTGTGCGAGACGTGGCTGTGGCAGGCATCGGTGGGACGGGCGCTGCTCGCTGCTGCGGCACGGTCGTAGTGCCGTCCGCCGGCGTTTGCGTTGGCACGCCCGTATAGCGCCCCCCCTGCCCGTGCTCCGGTTGCCCCGGCGCTGCTTGCACAGAGGGTGTCGAACTCCGGGGCGCCTCGCTCTGCAGGCGTGGCTCCTGCGCCGCAAGAGTGTTGGAGGGTGGTGAGCTGCGCGAAGATTCTGCTGCAGGATTTCCCGGTGTGGGCGCACGCGCGGCAGGGGCGTCCACGGGGTTCATTGGCCGGGGAGAAGGGGGGGGGGCTATCGTGGTTGCGCCCT
Organism: uncultured Gammaproteobacteria bacterium; assembly: GCA_903921135.1. GTDB lineage: Bacteria > Pseudomonadota > Gammaproteobacteria > Pseudomonadales > UBA5518 > UBA5518. The sequence continues at coordinate 5,866 of CAIXOY010000048.1, read as the reverse complement.
GAGCGACCCCATGTGTTTCGGGGGGCGCGCTGCTGCCTGGTGTGAGCCCAACTCCGGGAGCGGGCACTCTTCCCGGAGCATAAGCCTGGTTGCTCGCTGAAGCGGGATTGGCATTCGGCGGGATGGCGCCTCGGGCAATGCCCGTCCCCGTTCCGGTTCCGGCGACGGACCCGGATGGCGAAGGATTGGCAGCCGGTCTTGCTGGCGCCGAAGGCGGTGCCACGCGGCCCAGAAGCCGCCACAGCCGTGAGGCTGCGTTGCCGGATGTGTCTGGCGGGGGTGTGTCCGCGCGTGGTTGAGCTGACTGTGCGTCGGGCCGCACCGTCATATCCATTGCTCCCCGGGGCGTCCGGGTGTCGCTGCGCTGCAAGCGTGACTCCAGGAAAGTGCCGCTGGCCGCGATGGCCGCGCGCAGACCTGGTCCGGTGCTCAATTGCGCTGGCGTGGGCAGCGTGCTCAGCATGCGCTCCATTCCGCGTTTTACTTCTTCCGGAAGGGGTGCCGTCTGCAGCAACCGTGACATGTCCGTGAACGCCTCTGCGAGAGGCTGCTGGCGCGGAAGTGCCTCCCGCAGCGCCTGCTGAGCCGGTGCCTGGGTCTGGGCCGACGGAAGCCGGGGATTCTCAATCACGCTTTCCACGCGGGCACGGCCGCTGTCGACGAAACGCAGCAGCAGCCTGCTGCCCGGTTCGAGTGATCGCGGGCTGCTGGCCTCGAGCGGTCCGTCGAGTCCGGGAGCATCAAGTTCGAGGATGAATCCTGCCGCTGTGCCTGAAGCGAGTCGCGGGCGCACTGCTGTGACAACGGCCTCTACTGACTGCCCGGACACGGGCGCGGGTGTTTCCGTGGGCGCAGCCACGGGAACGGGCGCGCGCGCCTGAAGCCCGGACGGAGGTATCTCCATGCTCGTTGCCTGCCGCCGGAGGGCTTCACCTATAATCAGAAGGTCCATCGCGATTATAGCGGCCACGAGCGCGTGGGCTTGAGCGCGTTCGCCAACTGCAGGATTGCCAAGACATGCCAGAGGCTCCATCGGTGCCGCTCTTCGAGGCGCGTGGCTTGCGTTGCGAGCGTGAAGAGCGGGTTCTCTTCGAGGGCTTGTCGTTCAGCCTGGGACCCGGCGATGTCGTTCAGGTCCTCGGGCCCAATGGTGCGGGCAAGACCACGCTGCTGCGTGCCGTGGCGGGGCTCAGCACGCGCGTCACGGGTGCGATGTCCTGGAAGGGTGCTTCGTTGCCCGGGGCCAGCTGGGAGTTCCTGCGCGAGACGCTCTACCTCGGCCACGATGCCGCCGTGAAGCCCGGCCTCACGCCTGTCGAGAATCTTCGCTGGCACGCCGGTCTGTGGGGTCGCACGCGGGACATCGGCATAGTGGGTGCGCTTCAGGCGGTCGGTCTGGGACAGCATCTCGATGCCCCGGCGCAGCAATTGTCAGCGGGACAGCGCAGAAGAGTCGCCCTGGCGCGGCTTCTCCTGAGCCCCGCAAGCTTGTGGATCCTCGACGAACCTTTCACGGCCATCGACCTCGATGGCGTGGCGCAGGTCGAATCCCTCGTCGCGGCGCACGCGGGACAGGGCGGTGCCGTATTGCTCACCACACACCACCGTCTCTCGCTCCTGCGTGCCTTCCGGCAACTTTCCCTCACAGCGTGTGAAGGGTCATGAGTATGGGTGTTGGGCCGGCCTGGTTCGAGATCGCTCGGCGAGACATTCTCATTGCTTACCGTCGTCGCGCCGAGGCGGCGAATCCCTTGCTGTTCCTGCTGATCGTGGTTGCGCTCTTTCCCCTGGGTGTCGGACCTGCCCCGGAGGATCTCTCCGGCATTGCGCCCGGCGTGGTCTGGGTTGCCGCCTTGCTCGCTTCGCTTTTGTCCACTGATATGCTCTTTCGCAGCGATTTCGATGACGGCTCGCTCGAACAGATCGCGCGCAGTCCCGCGCCGCTCTACGCCACCGCGCTCGCCAAAATGGGCGTGCACTGGCTCGTCAGCGGACTGCCCATCGCGATCGCCTCGCCGCTGTTTGCGGGGCTCCTTTACCTCCCTTCGACCGCCATGTGGGCTTTGCTGTTCTCGATGCTCGCGGGTACGGTCACGCTGAGCCTCGTGGGCGGAATCGGTGCGGCGCTGACAGTAGGGCTTCGCAAGGGAGGGCTTCTGCTCAGCCTGCTTGTCCTGCCGTTGTATGTGCCGGTACTCGTGTTCGGCAGTGCCGCCGTCGATGCTGCCGCGCATGGCTTGCCCTGGCAGTCCGAGTTTGCCGTGCTGGCGGGCTTCGCGCTGCTGTCCCTCACGCTCGCGCCGCTGGCTGCGGCAGCGGCGTTGCGGATCAATCTGGACGGGTAAAAAAGATCCCGGCGCAAGGCCGGGACAAGCGTAAGGAGGAGAAGTCGACGTGCATCCGGGGTTGCCGGGTGCACCATCGCAGTCTGCCCCCGTGCCGCGCGAGCCGCCTTGATCGGGATCAAATCCTGATGCTGCAATCAGTGTCTGCAGATGGCTCAGAGGAAGTGATATCCGCGCAGGGTGATCGGATATACTCGCGGCGTCCGGGGCCAGCCCCGGCGTCCGGCAGTTTCCTGACCAAGGTGGCATGCGCGTCGTGTGGTCGTTTCTCCACAAGCTTGGATCTCCCCGCTGGTTCTACCGGATCAGCAGCCAGTGGTTGCCGTGGCTCGCGGTGCTGGCTGCAGGCATGCTCGTGTGGGGTTGCGTCTGGGGGCTGGCCTACGCCCCGCCTGACGCCGTCCAGGGGAACAGTTTCAGGATCATTTACATCCACGTTCCGGCCGCCTTTGTCTCGCTCGCCGGCTACTACGCCATGGCCGCGGCAGGTGTTGTCAGCCTGGTCTGGAAGATCAAGATTGCCGATGTCGCCCTGAGGGCCGGCGCGGGTGTGGGTGCAGCCATGACCTTCTGCGCGCTGGTCACGGGATCCATCTGGGGCAAGCCCACCTGGGGTACCTGGTGGGTGTGGGATGCCCGTATCACCTCGATGCTGGTCCTGCTGTTCCTGTATCTGGGCGTACTGGCGCTCTACGAGGCCTTCGAAAACCGCGAAACCGCAGCGCGAGCCTGTGCTGTGCTTTCGCTGGTGGGAACCGTCAATATCCCGATCATCTACAAGTCGGTGGACTGGTGGTACAGCCTTCACCAACCGGCCACCATCAAGCTCACCCGCGCCCCGTCCATGCATCCCGACATGTTCCACCCGCTGATCGTCACGATCCTCGGGTTCTACGTCCTGTATGTGGTGCTTCTGCTCATGCGGATGCGAGCCGAAGTCCTCGAGAGAGAACAGAAATCGCGGTGGGTCGAGGACGTGGCCATCGGACGCACACCATCTGCCGAGCCCGGAGGCTGAATCTCATGCCCGGGATGTATTTCGGTTCGCTCGCAGATTTGATCCACATGGCCGGGCACGGCGCTTTCGTGTGGTCGGCCTATGCCATCGTGTTCGTAGTCATCCTCGGACTTGCTGCCGGCTCCCGTGCGCGTAGCCGCGATGTGCTGCAGCGTGTCCGCAAGCGCCTGGTGAATGCCCGATCATCCGATGTACCGGAGGCTTGAATCACATGCACCCCGTCCGCCGCCAGCGCCTTTTGATCGTGACCTTCATCGTGGTTGGAGCGAGTGCCGCGGCCGCGCTGATCTTCAGTGCGCTCAGCGAGAACATGAACTTCTTCTATGCGCCGGCGCAGATACAGGCCGGCGAAGCTCCGCAGGGAAAGACAATACGCGTCGGCGGGCTGGTGGTGCCGGGCAGCATCAAACGCGCCGCATCCGGCCTCGATCTTGAGTTCCGGGTCACGGACAACAAGGCCGAATTGCCGGTGGATTTCCGCGGGATACTTCCCGATCTGTTTTCAGAGGGCAAAGGCGTGGTCGCGGTGGGTGAGCTTCTTCCCGGCGGTCGCTTCAAGGCAGCGCAGGTGCTCGCCAAGCACGACGAGAATTACATGCCGCCGGAAGTGCACGATGCCTTGAAGAGGGGAGAGTCACCGGGCGTTGCGATGGGCGGAGGTGCTCCCGGTGGTCGTTGAACTCGGCCATTTCGCGCTGATACTTGCCTTCGGCCTCGCGCTCGCGCAGGCGTTCCTTCCGCTTGTAGGGGTGGTGCGCGGCATCCGCGACTGGGCGGCCGCGGCCGTGCCTCTGGCGTGTGGGCAGTTCCTGTTCGTATTGCTTGCCTTTGGCTGTCTTGCATATGCCTTCATGGTCGACGACTTCTCGGTCCGCCTGGTCGCCACCAACTCGAATACGCTGCTTCCTCCCTGGTACAAATTCAGTGCGGTATGGGGCAATCATGAAGGGTCAATGCTGCTCTGGCTCACGATCCTTGCGGGGTGGAGCGCTGCCGTTGCTCTCATAGGATCGGATCTCCCCAGGGAGATGCGTGCGCGGGTCCTGTCGGTGATGGGCATGATCGCCATCGGCTTCCACCTGTTCGTGCTGCTCACCTCCAACCCCTTCCTGCGCAGTTTCCCGAATGTTCCGGAGGAGGGCAAAGACCTCAATCCGCTGCTCCAGGACATCGGTCTGGTGATGCACCCGCCGATGCTTTACCTCGGTTATGTTGGATTCTCTGTGGCGTTTGCCTTCGCGCTCGCCGCGTTGTGGAGCGGCAGGCTCGATACGGCCTGGGCGCGCTGGAGCCGGCCTTGGACTACCGCCGCGTGGCTCTTTCTCAGCGTCGGTATCACGCTGGGCAGTTGGTGGGCGTACTACGAACTCGGCTGGGGTGGCTGGTGGTTCTGGGATCCGGTCGAGAACGCCTCCTTCATGCCGTGGCTCGCGGGAACCGCTTTGCTGCACTCCCTCGCCGTCACGGAAAAGCGCGGTCTTTTCCGCAGCTGGGCTGTCTTGCTTGCGATCCTTACCTTTTCACTGAGCCTGCTCGGTACCTTTCTGGTGCGCTCGGGGATTCTCACCTCCGTACACGCCTTCGCGACGGATCCCGAGCGGGGCAGTTTCGTGCTGGCTTTCCTGGCGGTTGTGGTCGGGGGTTCGCTGACCCTCTTCGCCCTGCGCGCGCCGCAATCCTCCGGGCCTGCCGGATATTCCTGGCTCTCCCGGGAGGCTGCCTTGCTCGCGAACAACGTGTTGCTGGTGGTGGCGATGGCCACGGTGCTCCTCGGTACGCTCGCGCCGCTGGTCGTTTCGGCGATGGATCTCGGGCGCATATCCGTGGGGCCGCCCTATTTCAACCTCATGTTCGTCCCTCTGATGAGCCTGCTTGCTGTAGCGATGGGTATCGGCCCCTTGCTCCGCTGGCGGGACAGCCCCGGGGCCGGGCTGCGCTCCGTGCTGGTGGGCCCGGCCGTCCTGTGCGCGGTGTTTGCGCTTGCCTTCCCCTTCTTGTACGGCGGAGCCTGGCACGCGGGCGCCGCCTTCACGGTGGTGCTGGCGGCATGGATCCTTGCCACATTGCTTGCGGGGCTGCGCCAGCGTCTGCGTGAGCGCGGCGGTATCGGTGCTCTGGCTTCACTCGGTGCCCCCTATTGGGGAATGGTCGTCGCGCACATCGGTTTTGCCTTCTGTCTGGCAGGCGCCGGACTCACCACCATCTACAGCGACGAGCGCGATGTGAGGATGAGCGCCGGTGACACGGTCACGCTCGGCAGCTATGAGTTCGCTTTCCTCGGGACACGGCACATCGAAGGGCCGAACTACTCGGCTGAGCGCGGGGAATTCACGGTCAGGCGTGACGGCGCCGGACGCGTGCGGCATCTCAAGGCCGAGAAGCGCGATTACCATAGCCAGGCGGGCAATGTGATGACCGAGGCGGGCATCGCGCCGGGCTTCCTGCGGGATCTCTATGTGTCTCTGGGCGAGCCTATAGGCGATGGCTCATGGGCCGTGAGAGT
>CAIXOY010000047.1 GCA_903921135.1 uncultured Gammaproteobacteria bacterium | reverse complement strand
GCGTGGATGTTGAACGCGCTCATGGGGTCAAGCCTTGCCGCGCTGGGCCTGCTGCGACAGCCTGACGCCCGGCACGACAGCCAGCAGCACCAGCGCGATCGCATAGACCAGGTAGTCGTGTCCCGTGCCGGCGAACAGGCCCAGCACCGGCACGGTGAGCAGCGCGAAGAACGCGTTGGCCTTCATCCAGCCTTGCCCCGCGGCAGCGCCGGCGATCATCCAGGCGATGCCGTAGACAGAGAGCACCTGCAGGCTGATGGTGCTCATCACGAAGGCGTCGCCACGCTGCCAGGCCACGGCAGCTACGCCGAGCCCGAAGGCGAAGATGCCCAGGCCCACGCCCATCCAAGAAGCGTTGACGACGCGGTTGACCGAGTTCTCCACCTTGTGGTGGTCGCGGCGGATCAGCACAAACAAGTGCAGGGCAAACCCCGCTGCGGCGATCAGCCAGGCGAGTGTGGCCTGCGTCAGGCTCAGCCCAAGCAGGTCACGCAGTGGCGGCCACTGCAGCAGACTGGCCGCGGCGAACCAGGCGCCGCCGGCGATCAGGTACGGCCCCGCCATCAACGGCGCCTCCTTGCCGGCATGGGCCAGCTGCCGCAGGAAGTCGAGGTTCTCTTCTGGGGTATGGGTCGTGTCGGTCATGAGCGTCTCTATGAGGGTTGATGTACTTTACTATGCAAAGTACTTTGCGTGATGTCAACACCCCTTCCACCAACGTCCTTTGAATTGGACTACCGCACTCGCGCAGCATCCTGGTCGTCGCGCAGCGCCCTGAGGCTGGCCTGTCGCAGCGCGGCTAACCCCGTCTCCGGGACCGCAGGATCAGCCAGGTGTTCCACAACGGCGGCAGGACGCCGACGGCGACAAACCCCGCCTGGGCCTCAGGGCCCAGAAGCTGGAACAGGGCTAGGGAGATGATGCCGGAGGCCAGAGCGAAGGTGACGATGAAGACCGGCGGCGGCACGCGGCGGTAAAGCCAAAGCGCCGCAGGGTTGCTTTCGGCGAGCCTCCCGCCCCTCAGGCCGATATGGGTCGTGACCGCGTCGACGGCGCCAAGGACCAGGGAGATGGTGGCGAGGGTCAGTCCCATCTGGCTTCGTGCTCGGGTCGCGGGGGCCGAAAGCAATGCTGTAGGTGATGTCCGCCGCCTGCAGTGGTTGCAGCGCGTGAAGCTCATCTTCGGTGGGCGAAGTACAGGCAGGATAGAGCCATTCCCCTATCACTCCCAGCCCCGGCACTGCTAAGCGCAGAGCCCCTCACCGCCCGAACCGCCCCCGTGTCCCACCGCACCGCACCCGTGCGCAGCACTATCCCCTGCCGATCCACCCGCTCGTTGCACGGCTCCTCGCCCTTAAGCGCCGTGATCGTGCGCAACGCCCGCGATCAGGGATAGGGCCGCAGTACCGGCGCACCGAAATGCGATGCGTAGGCGTGAATGGCCGGCGTACCGCCAAGGTGCATCAGCAGGACACGGGAGCCCTTCGGGAAAAAGCCCTCGGCGGCGAGGTGCAGCAAGCCGCGCAGGGCCTTGCCCTCGTACACCGGATCCGCGGCGATGCCCTCGCAGCTCGCAAGCAAGCGGATAGCCGCCAGAGTGCGCGGGTCTGCTTTGCCGTAGGGGCTGCAGTCGACTGCCACAATGCGGACATCGGATGCCTCGACTGTTTGTGGGAGTCCGCATTCTCCGAGACCTTCGTTCGCGAGCGCGAGCACGCGCCCGCGCTTGATCTCGGTCTCCTCGTCATCCGGGATGCCGATGATCCGCATCCGCTTGCCCATCGCCGCATAGCCCGCAAGAAGGCCGGATTGCGTGCTGCTGCTGCCCGTGCAGTGGACGATGAAATCGAAGGCGATACCGGCGGTTTGACACTGCGACTCGATCTCCGCGGCACAGGCCATGTATCCGAGGCTGCCGAGCCGGTGTTCCGAGGCCCCGCCCGGCACGAGATATGGCCGGTGCCCCTCGCGTTCCATGCGCTGGCAGAACGCGCTGAGCGGCCCCTGGTCCTCGATCGGTCGCGGTGCGTCGTCGACGTAGAGATCGGCCCCCATCAGGCTGCTGATCAGGATGTTCCCCACCTCCCGGTAGTGCGGGCCTGCGTCCTCTGTCCAGCCGAAGTGCAGCAGCGCGCATTTCATGCCGCACTTCGCCGCCGCCGCGGCAGTCTGGCGCGTGTGGTTCGACTGTATCGCCCCTGCGGTGACGAGCATATCGGCGCCCGAGCGCAGCGCATCACCCACCAGGAACTCGAGTTTGCGGGTCTTGTTGCCTCCGCCCTCGAGGCCTGTGAGGTCATCGCGCTTGATCCACAGTTCCACGCCGTCGAGATATCGCTCGAAGTTCTTCAACCTGTGCAGGGGCGTCGGTAACTGCGCGAGCGACGCGCGTGGTTTCGCTGCAAGCGCTTCCTCGAGGATGCTGGGCATGGCTCAGTTTCTCCCTTCGGTCGACTCGTCCGCGACCGGTGTCTGTCCGGGCTCCGCGGGCCGGATCCGGATGTTGAAGATGCCGTAGATGATCGCGATCACGGGGTTCAAAAGGTTCAGGAACGCATAGGGCAGGTAGCCCAGCGTCGGGACACCGAGTGTCGCCGCCATGAAGGCACCGCAGGTATTCCACGGCACCAGCGCCGAGGTCATGGTGCCCGCGTCCTCGAGGGTGCGGGAGAGATTGACCGGGTGCAGCCCGCGGCGCGCGAATTCGAGACGGTACATTCGCCCGGGCAGCACGATCGCCATGTACTGGTCCGAGGCGATGATGTTGGCACCGATGCAGGTGAGCACGGTGGTCGTTACCAGCGAGCCCGTACCGCGCACACCCTTCAGCAGCGTCTGCACGATGCGCTGAAGGAGCCCCGTGCGCTCCATGGAGGCGCCGAAGGTCATCGCTGCCATGATCAGCCAGACCGTGTTCAGCATGCTCCCCATGCCGCCGCGCGAGAGCAGTTCGTCGATCATTGCGTTGCCGCTCTGGAGCGCGTATCCGCTGGCCATCGCCTGCCATATGCCACGCGCAAGCCCTTCCACGGCGCCGAATGTGCCGTCCGGGTTGCCGAAACGGAGCGTGGCGTCCGTCTGCCAGAACAGGGCAACCAGCACACCCGCGAAAGCGCCGCCCGCGAGGGCGGGGTAGGCCGGGACACCGCGCACCGCAAGCGCCAGCAACAGGACCAACGGCAGCAGCGGCACGATGCCGAGATTGAACTGCTGCGCCAGCTGGGCGCGTGTCGCCTCCACCGCGCTGTCGGAGAGCGCATGCTCGCCGGAGCCGATCGCCAGCACCGTGAACATCAGGAGCGCAATCACCAGGCTCGGCGCCGTCGTCCAGAACATGTGGCGCACATGATCGAAGAGGTCTGCGCCTACGATTCCGGGGGCGAGGTTGGTGGTATCGGAGAGTGGCGACATCTTGTCGCCGAAGTAGGCGCCGGAAATC
>CAIXOY010000046.1 GCA_903921135.1 uncultured Gammaproteobacteria bacterium | reverse complement strand
TCGCACCAGGCGAGGTGGTCGATTTCCTCGCCCGCCGCCTGCTGCATGTCGCCGCGTACGCCCGCCTCGCGCGCGGTCAGGGCCTGACCCTGGTAGAGCGCCTGCGCACAGACCTCACCGGTGTGATTGATGCGCATCAGGCCTGCGGCATGCCGCCGTGCGGCCTCGCCCAGTGCGGGCGGCGGCTCGGTGCGCGCGGGGCTCTCGCGCGCCGGTGCGGGCGCCTCTCCGGTGGCAGAGCGGCGGGCGCGGTCCAGACCGATGACCAGATGGTCGAGCAAAGAAAACTGGCGTGTCATGGGCGTCTGCGGTTCCTGTGCCGGCATTCTAGCCGCGCGTTGGAGCGCCCGGGTACGGTCTCCGGGCCGTGCGCGCTATGATCGACCGCGTTTACCCCTTGGGCGCCGATCCGGATCCCGTTTTTCCCTGCGCCGCGAGCCTTCCGGAGGGCCATGCCCGTGTCTGAACCTGCCGTGTCCGCCGAGGATTTCGAGGATCTCTGCCTGCTGGTGCGCTCGCGCGTGCCCATCATCGTGCTCGAGACCCACGACGAGAGCCGTGCGCTCGAGATGCTCACCCGCCTCGCGGTGAAAGAGACCCTGCCGTTGTTCAACTGGTCCGCGACCGAGGGCCTGCAGCAACTGGGTTTCGGTGCCGGCATGCCCGGTGCCGAAGAGGATCTGGCAGATCCCGAGCCGATGCTGGTCAGCATCAAGAAACGGCGCGAACCGGGGCTTTACGTCCTCTGCGATCTCCATCCCTGGCTGAAGGAGCCGCGGGTGGTGCGGCTGCTGAAGGACGTGGCGCTGCGCTATCGCGAGGTCGGGCACACGGTGGTGCTGCTAAGCCACCGGCTGGAGATCCCGCCGGAGCTCACGCGCCTTGTAGCGCGCGTGGAGATGAGCCTCCCGGACGAGGAGGAAATCATGGCCATCGTCCGCGAGGAAGCGCGGAGCTGGCAGGAGGCCAACAACGGCCGCAAGGTCAAAACCGATTCGCGCACGCTGGCGCAGCTCATGCGCAGCCTTCGCGGCCTCACGCACGCTGACTGCCGGCGCTTGATACGCGGCGCGATCTTCGACGACGGCAGCATCGCGGATTCCGACCTCCCGGAGCTCAATCGCGCCAGATTCGAACTGATGAACCTCGATGGCGTGCTGAGTTACGAGTACCGCACGGCGCAGTTCGCTGATGTGGCGGGCATGCGCAACCTGCGCGCCTGGCTCGACAAACGGCGCGATGCCGTCACAACCACGCCCGGCGCCGGCGGACTCGATCCGCCCAAGGGTCTCCTGCTGCTCGGCGTACAGGGCGCGGGCAAAAGCCTCACGGCGCGCGCGGTGGCGGGTGCCTGGGGCATGCCGTTGCTCAGGCTCGACATGGCGGCGCTCTACAACAAGTTCATCGGCGAGACCGAACGCAACCTGCGCGAATCGCTCCGGGCGGCCGAACTCATGGCGCCCTGCGTGCTGTGGATGGACGAGATCGAGAAAGGCCTCGCCGGGGGTGACAGCGACGAGGGCACCTCGCGGCGCGTACTGGGCAGCCTGCTCACCTGGATGGCCGATCAGCGCGGTGGCGTGTTCGTCGTGGCTACCGCGAACGATGTGTCGGCGCTGCCGCCGGAGTTGCTGCGCAAGGGGCGCTTCGACGAGATCTTCTTCGTCGACCTGCCCGATGAGGCCGCGCGTGCCGAGATTTTCCGCATACACTTGCGCCGCCGCGGGATCGCGCCTGCTGGCATCGATCCCGTCGCGCTGGCGAAGCTCTCCGAGGGCTATTCCGGCGCCGAGATCGAGCAGGTGGTGGTGAGCGCGCTCTACCGCGCAGCGGCAGACAAGACAGCGCTCGACACCGCCCACCTCGAGACCGAGATCCGCGCCACCGTGCCGCTTTCGGTGACCATGGCCGAAAAAATCGACGCGCTGCGTGCCTGGGCCGAGGGCCGCACCGTCCCCGCCAACTGATCCACGACCACGTCGGAGATTTCCATGCAGGCACAGGCGCAGCACGAGCCTTTCGCGTTTTCCGCTCCGCAGAAGATGTATCTGTGGCTGGCGATGATCTTCGTCTCCTCGCTGCTGGTGGCGGATATCGTGGGCGTGAAGCTCTTCCGCATCCCGCTGCCCTTCACGGTGTTCGGCTATGACGCGATCGAGCACACCTGCGGGATGCTGACCTTCCCCATCACTTTCCTGCTCACCGATCTCGTGAACGAGTACTACGGCCCGCGTGCGGCGCGCCGTCTGACCTACATCGGTTTTGCTGCCGCGGCCTACGTGTTCCTCATCCTGAACATCGCGCAGGCGCTGCCGTATCTGGACGCGCCCTACAACGTGAGCCCTGAGTCGTTCAACTCCATCTTCGGCTCGGCGAAGATCATGTACGTGGCCTCGCTGAGTGCCTACCTCGTCGGGCAACTGAGCGATATTGCGATCTTTGGCATGCTGAAGCGCGCCACCGGTGACCGCCTGATCTGGCTGCGCGCCACGGGCAGCACGGTGATCTCGCAGTTCATCGACTCCTTCATCGTGAGCTATCTCGCCTTCAGCCTGGGCCGGCAGATCTTCCCCGATCCGGCGACCCCTGCCGCTCCGCTCTCGGCCATCCCTGACATTGCCGTCACGGGCTATGCGCTCAAGTTCGTGATCGCGATTGCCATTACGCCGCTGATCTACCTTGGGCGGCGGCTGATGCGGCGCTATGTGATCACCCATCCGGGGTGATCCGCGAAAAATGGGGTCAGACCCCAATTTCGTGAGACTCCAATTTCGTGCGCGTTCGGGAGGTCTTGTGCTGAGTCTGCAGGCGCTGTCGGATCGTGCGGAAATCGGTGACGTGCTCGTGCGTGAGGCGGGCGCGATGGATCGCCGGGACTGGGAGACGTGGGAGTCCCAGTTCACACCGGATGCGTTCATCGACTACACGGCGAATGACGGCGCCCGCGGCAATCCGGCCGAGGTGAGGGCTTGGCTTTCGGTGGTGCTGGGGCGTTTCACGGCCTGCCAGCATCTGTCTTCGAACCACGAGATTTCCCTGCAGGGCGACCGCGCCACGGTGCGCAGCATGCAGTACATCGGCGTGAGGACGGACGGGCCGGAGGGCTCGCGTGTACTGTTCTCCGGGATCTGGTTTCGCGATGAATTCATCCGCACCGACGCGGGCTGGCGCATCTGCAGCCGCATCGAGGAACTCGCCTGGCGGCACAACTTCCCGGGGGATTTCAGACCGCCCGAGGCCTGATCAGACGCGCCTTGGCAAAGGCTCTCAGCCCGCCTCGCCGCGCTCCCGCCTGACCGCGCGATAGCCGATATCCCGCCGGTAAAACCCGCCTTCCCAGGCGATCGTGGCGCATCGACGGTAGGCTCGCGCCTGCGCTTCTGCCACGCTCGCTCCCAGCGCCGTGACGCAGAGCACACGCCCGCCGCTGGTGACAACGTTGCCGTCTGCGAGTGCGGTGCCGGCGTGGAAGGTCTTGCAGTCCTCACCATCGGAAAGGTCGAGCCCTTCTATCACGGTGCCTTTGGCATAGGCCTCGGGATAACCGCCCGCAGCCATCACCACACCCAGCGCGGGGCGGGCATCCCACTCGGCTTGCACGGTGTCGAGTCGCCCGTCGATCGCGGCATCACAGAGCGCCGTGATGTCCGAGAGCAAGCGCATCATCACAGGCTGTGTCTCCGGGTCGCCGAAACGGCAGTTGTACTCGAGCACCTTCGGTGTGCCGTCGGGCTGCACCATCAGGCCCGCGTAGAGGAAACCCGTGTAGACGTTGCCCTCGGCTGCCATGCCGCGCACGGTGGGCCAGATGACCTCGTTCATGGCGCGATCGTGCACGGCCTGCGTCACCACCGGCGCCGGCGAATACGCGCCCATGCCGCCCGTGTTCGGGCCGCGGTCACCGTCGTCACGGGCCTTGTGATCCTGGCTGGTGGCGAGCGGCAGCACGTTCTGCCCGTCGACCATCACGATGAAACTCGCTTCCTCGCCGCGCAGGAATTCCTCTACCACCACCCGGCTGCCCGCTGCGCCGAAGGCATTGCCCGCCAGCATGTCGTGCACCGCGGCGATGGCCTGATCCACCGTATCGGCCAGGATCACGCCCTTGCCGGCGGCAAGGCCGTCGGCCTTCACCACGATGGGCGCGCCCTTCGCGCGGATGTAGTCCTCTGCCGGCGCGATCTCGGTGAAGGTCTGGTACTCCGCCGTGGGAATGCCGTGACGCGCGAGGAAGTCCTTGGTGAAGGCTTTCGAGCCCTCGAGTTGCGCGGCGCCCTGCGAGGGGCCGAAGCAGCGCAGCCCTTCAGCGCGGAAGTGATCGACGATGCCGCCGACCAGCGGCGCCTCGGGCCCGATGATCGTGAGGCCCACACCATTTGCCTTCGCAAACGCTGCGAGTGCGGCGAAGTCCATGGTGTCGATGGCGGCGTTGCTGACACCCGCCTCGCGCGCCGTGCCGGCGTTGCCAGGCGCTACGAATACCTTTTCCACCCGCG